>JAHFDQ010000187.1:0-5222 GCA_023248915.1 Archangiaceae bacterium
ACCGCGCGCATCTCGGCGACGTCGCAGGACGGGCAGACGTCGAGCAGTTGCGCGAGCAGCGTTCGCCCCATCGCCCCCCGGCCCTCGGGCGCCACCCGCGCGCGCAGGAAGGCCAGGCCCGACGGCGCGACGGCGGCGAAGGGGCTCGGCCCGGCCGGGTCGAGCCGGGGCAGCGGCAAGGGGGCGGTGCGCCCTTCCGCGGTCAGCGTGCGCGCGGCTCCTTCCAACCCGGTGACTCCATACGAAGAGACGACGAAGGCGGCGCCCGGGTAGGTCGCGGCGCGCTTCCACTCGGGGCCGGTCGAGGGGTGGGACACCAAGGGCGCCACCTCGGTGAGCAGCACCGCGACGTTCGACCCCTGCCCCTGCACGGCGCAGGCTTCCTTCCCCTTCCGCGCGTAGCCCGCCAGCACCCGGCCGGCGCTCTGCGCGCCCACCAGCGGCACGCCGCCGGCGCTCGACTTCCAGGGTTCTCCGAGGGTGGCCAGCCGGCGCGCGGCGTGTTCGGCGAACCGCTTCGGGTCTTTGAGCGTGGTGCAGCTCACCCGCGCGTCGCCGACGTAACTGAGAGTCAGGCTGCCGGCGGGGTCGAGGCCCGCCTCGGTGAGCGCGGCCGGGTCGGTCACGTCCAGATAGAGCAGCGGGTGCGTCTCTCCTCGCCAGCTCTCGGGACTGAACAGCACCGAGCGCTGTCCGGCCGCGCGCATGAAGCCCATCAGCGCGGACAGCTTGTCGAGCCTGGGCGCGTAGACGGCGAGGTGCGCCGCCGGGTGCGCGCGGGGAGCGGCGGCCAGGACGAGCGCGGCGACGAGCGAGAGCATCGCTCCGGCATTACCAGCGCGCGGCCGCGATTCCAAGCGATCGCCCGCGAGCCGATTTTTCGGCCTCGCAGCGCGGTCCGGGTGCGGCTATGGTGCCGCCGTTCAAGTACCCAGTCCGACCGGGAGGGCATTCCAAATGGCTCGATTCAAGGCGCGCAAGGTCCAGAAGGGCTTCTTCGAAATCGAGGGCCTCGAGGAGTACATCGAGTCGAAGCTGGCGGGGCTGATGCAGGCGCACCGTCCCTCGGGACGCAAGGCGACTGTGAAGAAGCCGAAGCGGGCGAAGCGGCCGGTGCGCCGCGCGGTGAAGAAGCCGGCGGGAGTGCCTCCGCTTCAGACGCTGACCGCCGCCCTGAAGCGCCACCCGCGCCGCGCGGCGTTGGTGCGGGCCGGCAAGCAGAAGAACCAGCTCTTGCGCAGCCTGGTGCCCTTGTACGTGTCCCGCACGCTGGGCATCGCGGTGAATTCGGGGCTCATCTCGAAGTTCTGGGCCGCGCACGGGGTGCGGTACGCGCCGCCGAACGCCGCCAAGGCGCTGCGGCAGCACACCGGTTACGCGCGCCTGACGAAAATCGGCCGCCAGATTACGTCGAACGGCATCCGGTACGTCGAGTCGGCGCTGCGCAAGGCGGCGTAGCCGTCGGTCTACAGATCGAGCTTCCCTCGCCCGTTCTGCGCCAGGGAAGCTTCCCAGCGGCGGACGCTCTGCTCGCGCTCGGCCTCGGGGGCGTCGGCGACGAAGCCCAGGCCGTCGTTGAAGGCCCGGGTCAGCTCTTCGATGGCGCCCATGCGCGCGTCGACGTCGCGGTGGCGCAGGGCGGCCACCACCCACTCGACGCGGCGACGGCCGCGGTTCTCGGCCCACCAGGCGGTCCAGGCCCGCTGGCTGGGGCCGAAGGTGGTCCGGGTGATTTCGCGCAAGGCGTCGGTCGCGGCCTGGGCGCACATCTGGTCGTCCGAGCCGGTGAGGCCGATGAGCCCGTCGATGGCGTCGCGGTCGTGCAGGCCTCCCAGGGCGCGGGCGGCCAGCGCGCGCCGCAGCGGGTCGCGGGCGGCGAGCTCTTGGCGAAGGTCCTTCATCGCGGCGTCGAAGCGGGGCAGGCGCTTGAAGGCGGTGGCCGCGGCTCGCGCGGCCGACGAGATGTCGGGTTCGAGGTCGAACAGCCCGCGCAGGATTCCGTCGACCAGCTCGCCGAAGGGGATGTTGCCGGCGGTGAGCATTGCCAGGTAGCGGCAGTCCGAGTCGGACGAGTCGAGCAGCGGCGCCAGGGCCTGTGCTCCCGACCGCCCGAGGCGGGACAGCGCCGCGGGAATCGGCCCCAGCTCGTCGGCCACCGGCAGCTCGAGCACCGGCAGCCGCGACCAGGCGGTGGGGCCCGGGAAGGCTTCGGCCAGCACCCGGGACGAGGCTTCCGGGGTGCGCGCCAGCTCGGCCATCGCGCGCGAGCGCTGGGCCGGGTCGGGGCCGACCAGGCGTCGCAGCACCGGCGCGAAGTCGGGCGGCGGCCGCTCGCCTTCGGACATCGCCAGGGCGGGCATCGACGCGGCGCGGCCCATGCCCATCGACGAGGACGTGCCCCAGGCGCTCCAGTCGCCGAAGCGCAGGGCGGGGGCAGGAGCCGGTTCGGCTTCGGGAGCTGGCTGGGTTTCCGGTGGCGCCTCGGCTTGGGGCGGCTCCGTCTCGGGCTCGGGCGGTAGCTCGGGAACCGGCATGGGCGCCAAGTCCAGGGCCTGCTTCCGGTAGGCGATGAGCTCGTGGAAGGTGGCCGGCAGTTCTTGGCAGAAGAGGATGTACTCGGACAGGCGGCGCTGGCTCATCGGCCGGCTGCCGCAGTCTCCGTACACGATGGCCACCAGCCGCGACTTCACCTCGACCGGGAAGAGGAAGACGGTGCGGGGCGCGCGTCCGAGCTGGCCAAGGTAGTGCGCGGACAAGGCGTCGGGAGGGAGCGGGCCGACGTAGCTGCCGCGAGTCATGGCCACGGTGCGGAACACCGACGCGGCGTCGAGCGGAATCGAGACCTGGCGGATGGTGTCAGACAGGGCGCCTTCGCCGCGGGCGTCCCAGCCGTAGGCCGCGCCGCGGACCACGGCGAAGGCCGCCGCGTAGTCGAAGGTGCGGCGCGCGTACCTGAGCGTCACGTCGACGACGCGCTCGCGGTCGCGGGCGCCCTGGGTCAGCTCTTCGCGGGCTTGGGCCAGCGTCCAGTCAGGGACCACCTCGCGCAGGCCTGGGTCGACGGCCGGAGGCGCCGGTTCGTCCGGGGGCGCCATACCATCGGGAAGCGCCATGCCATCCGAAGGCGTCATTCCGTCCGATGGCGCCAGGCCATCGGGAAGCGCCATGCCATCCGAAGGCGTCATTCCGTCTGACGGCGCCATGCCGTCCGACGGCGCCAGGCCGTACGGGGGCGCCAGGCCGTACGGGGGCGCCAGGCCGTACGGGGGCGCTACTCCGTAAGACGGCTCCATTCCGTCGGGAGGCGCCTGTCCGTCTGCCGGAGCCATTTCGTACGATGGAGCCATGCCGTCAGATGGCGCCATGCTGTCGGGGGGCTGCATCTCGTCCGACGGCGCCATGCCGTCCGGAGGCGTCAGTCCGTACGACGGCTCCATTCCGGTCGACGGCGCCATGCCGTGGGGAGACACCATTTCGTACGTAGGCTCCAGCCCGTCCAAGGACTCCGGCGGCGCGCCGACGCCGTACGCGGAAGAGGGCGGGGCGCCTTCGCCCGCCGGGCTCGCCGGAGCGCTGCCATCGACGCCGCTCGGGCCCGAACCTTCGCTTCCGCCGCCGTCGGGTGGGGTTCCAGCGAGTGTTCCTGGCTCCGGTCCCGCGTCTCGGGCGGGCGCAACGTACGCGGCCGGCGCCTCGGCGGCGGGCGCCGCGTCCTCGGGTGCGTTGAAGTAGGCGGCCGGCGCTCCGGCCTCGGTGCCGTCGGGCAAATTGAAGTAGGCGGCCGGGGCTTCGGCCTCGGGCGAGGCGAAGTAGGCGGCCGGAGCCTCGGAGTCGCCCCGCAGGGGGAGGGCCGGGTCCGGGCCCGTGCCGTTGGCGTGCTCGAGCCCGGGCGCCGCCGCGAGCGGCGGCATCGGCAGGTCGCGGCTCGCGAAGGCCTCGACGGCCTCGGCCGCGGGGGGCGTCACTTCGTGCGCCGCCGGCGGTACGCGCCACTTCTCCTCCTGGGGCGGGACGGTTCCACCGAGCGCGCTGAATTCGGGCTGAGTCTTGGACCGAGGCGGCGCCTTTCGCGGCGCGGCGGGTGCCTGAGGCTCGCCCTCCTCTTCGGCGTCGGCGGCCGATTCGTAGGCCGCCTTCGCGAAAGCGGCATAGCCGGTCGAGCCCACCATCACCGGTTGGGCCTTGCTCCACCCGGACGGCTCGGCCGAGGCCAGGTCGCCGCTTCCCGCGGCCGCTTCGCGGGGCGGGGCGACCTTCTCTGCGGGCGCCGGTTTCTTCACCTCGAGGAGGATGGGTTCTTCGATGACGGCCTGGGCCAGCCGGTCGACCATGTGCTGCGTCAGCGATTCCTCGAGCGTCGCGGCGTCGGGCGAACCGCGGTCGGCACGCGGAGTGGGCGTCGGTTTCGCGCCCTCGGCCGTCACCGCCGGGGCCGACGTCGCGGGCTTGGACAAATCAGGCCACGCCTCGGGCATCGCGTCGGCGCTAGGAACCTTGACGGCAGGCGCCTTCGGCGGCTCGGGCTTCACGACCGGAACCGCGGCGGCCCAGGGCGCTTCGGCTCGTGCCGGTTCGGGAACCGGCTTGGGGGCGGCCTCGGGCGACGGTCGGCGCCGCTCGCGGCCGCGCGCAGGGTCGATGGCCAGCAACAGGTCGGCGAACCGCGCAGGCAGCGGTTTGCGGTACACGGTCGCTATCCAGTCGCGAATGCGGCACTCCAGGCCGACCCAGAGCTCGAGCTGCTTGCCCAGGAGAAAGCCCACCTCGTGCAGCGACTGCATCGGCACCGGGTACGCGCACGCGACGTGCAACGTCGAACCGTCCACCGACAAGGGCACGACGATGAGCCGCTCGGCGATCTTCGGTGGGATGAGCGAGGCCACTTCGAAGTTCGGCTCGAAGTCGGCCAGGTTGACCAGCCGCACCCCCGAGGCGTCGGCCAGCGCCTGCAACATGCCCGGTTCCGAGATGATGCCGGCCTCGAGCAAGACCGTGTCGAGCGCGCCGCCCGCGGTCTCCTGGCGACGCAGCGCCTCGTCGACCTTCGCCGCGGGGAGCAGCCCCCGCGAGACGAGGTGCTGTGCGAGCTTGGTGGGCATCGGCCGGCCATCTTACGGCCCCGGGCGCGTCGCACAACGACTAGCGGAAGCTAGATTGGGCGGACGACGAACGTCTTCGCGAGCCGGTCGTGCAGCGTCTGCCCGCGGCGGTCGAACAGCGCC
>JAHFDQ010000187.1:5232-10159 GCA_023248915.1 Archangiaceae bacterium
ATGAGACTGGCGCCAGCGCTCCGCGAGCCAGCGCCCGCAGCGGCCGGGGTGCCTGACCGGTCAGGTCCACCAGCCGCACGCCGGCCAGCGCCCTTCCGGGGGTGCGGCCCCGCATCACCACGGCGAAGACCGCCGAGTAGGCGAAGACGAGGCCGAAGCCCAACAGTGCCACCCGCACCGGCAGCTTGGCGCTGTCATGGAGCTGTTGAATCAACAGGTCGAAGCCGCCGAGCGCCGACGCGCTCTGCCCGGGGGCCGCCACCCGCCCGACCGCCACCAGAATCGCGCAGCCCAGCCTGAACACCACCAACCCCACCGCGAAGTCGACCGCCATCGAAGCCAGCCGGCGCCAGGCTTCGGCCGGCCGGGCGCGCACCGGCACCTCGTCGGCGGCGAGGGCCGTCGCCGACTCGGGCGGCGCGTTCGCCGCCACCGGGCCCGGGGCCTGCGAAAGCGGCAGCAGGTCGGCCGGAATGTCGGTCGAGGGCAGCGTCGTAGTCGCCAGGTCGTCCTCTGAGGGGGTGCCGGCCGGCCGTTCTCCCGTCGGCACGTTCGATTCGGGCGCGGCCGCCTCGGCGGGAGGTTGAAGGGCGGCGGCGTCTATCCGGTGCTCGGCGGTCGGCTGGACGTCGGCCTCGAACGGCCCCGGGAGGAACGGGTTGGGCAGGCCGACGACGGTGGGCGAGTCTTCGGCCGTCGTCATGTCGCGGGCCGCAGCCGCCGCGACCTGGGCCTTGGGCGAGGTCACCTTGTCGCCCCGCGCGGCGTTCGAGCGCGCCGCCGCCGCCATCGCGTCCGGCTTGGACACGGTGGACTCTTCGACGTCGCCGGTCTCGGAAACGTGCGGGAGCAGCATCGACATCGCCGCCGCGTTCACCGCGTCCATGTCGGGTCTCGTCACCCGCTGGTAGATCTCCGAGCCCACCGGCGGAGGCAGCTCGCCGGCCGGGGCCGCGGGGCGCGGCGCCGAGGACACCGCCGGAATCTTCGGAGGAGGGAGAGTCGCTCCCGGCACCGGCTTGTGGGCGGCGGCGGGCGCCGACATCCACGGGGGTGGCGTCTTGGCGCGCACGGGCGGCGCCACCGGCATCGCGGCGACGCTCTTCGGGCGCGGCGGGACGAGCGGAGCGATGGCGGGAGGCGCGGCGCGCGCGACGCTGGGAATCGGGGGCGGGCCCGACGGGGCGATCGGCCAGGGCGTCATCGGCCCGGTGGGCGGCGGCGGCGGCAACGCGGGCAGGTCGCCGGTGTTCATCCGCATGCGGGGCGGCTTCGGCAGGGGCGGGTGGGCCGCGGCGTCCGCCCCGGGAGCGGGCGGCGGTTCGCGCGAGGCGGCGCGCCTCCGGTCGAGGTCGAGCTCTTTCTGCAGCAGGCGCGCCTTCGGCACCGGTGGCGGGCCGGCCTGGCCCGCGCAGGCGGGGCACTCGCCCTTCTGCGGAAGCTCAGCACCACATCGAATGCACCTGGCCACGCGCTCCCTCGATGCCCATTCGGACGGAACGGCCGTATCAGAGGCCGAAGCGGAGGTCCGATTCAAGGACTACGACACTCCCTCGGGTTCTCGGCCTTCCGCGGCCGCGGCGTCAGCCCTCTCGAAGCACCCGGCTGATGCTCACGTCGAGCTGGCTGCGGACGACTTCCATCAGGCTCGACAGCTCGCTCTCGGCCATGGGAACCCTCTCGGCGAGCAGTCGCCTCGTCGCCAGGAAGAGCTCTTGCCGGCACCCGGTAATCCACCTCCACACGGTGGTCCGGTGCGCGCGGTAGAGCCGGCCGATCTCGTCCGGGCTGATGCCGTCCACGTAGTGCAGGCGCAGGAGGTTTCGGTCCCGTGGGCTGACGGTGGCCAAGGCGTCGTGGAAGGCGGCCTTGAACTCGGGGCCGTAGCGGCCCTTCATGAAGGCGACCTCGGCTTCCTGGCCGGCCGCGGGAATGTCGGCCAGCGCTTCGTCCGTCGATTCGACGTGCCGATGGCGGGCCCGGGTCAAGTCCTGCAGGGTGCGCACGGCCGCCGCCCGCACCCAGTGCAGCAGCGGGCCCCGCCCCGAGAAGTCGGCGATTTTCGGAGCCACCTCGCCCTGCCGCACGAACAGCTTCTGCCGCAAGAGCTGAAGCACCTCGTCGACGGTCGCCGCGTCTGCCTGCGACGACCCCAGCGCCGCCGGCGTCTTGGCGAGGAACGAAGTCTCGAAGGCGCCGATGGCCCGCGAATCTCCGAGCAGGCACGCGAACGCGAGGTAGAGGTCCGTGGCGTGAATCGCCTCGAGCGAACCGTCCGCCGGCATGCGCGCGGCCAGGTGCTCGACGAAGAGCAGGTCGTCCACCTCGATGTCCGGCCAGGCGGCCCGGGCCGTCGAGACGACGGCCATCAGCGCCTCGTCCAGGTCGGCTGGACTTCCCAGCCTCTGCCCGAGCTCTCTCGGGGCGGCGCGGCCAAAGGCGGTCGCCAGCGGATACGTCGTCGGCATCGGGGACACGAAGCTACTGAACGGGTCGCAGCCCGCGCAACGAGCGTCCGGCGGTGCGGTACACTTCCGCCGCGCCCCATGCCCTGTCTCGACGAGAACCTGGCCGCCGCCTTCGTCGGCGGTTCCATGGCTGCCGACGCCCATGCCGACGCCGCCCTGCACGTCGAGGGCTGCCCCGAGTGCCGGCAGTTGGTCGCCGCGCTGATTCGGGGAGACCGCGCCCAGGCCGCGGGCGTGTCCCACGCGGCCACCCTGCCGTCGTCGAGCCCGGTGACGACGGCTCCCGAGCGAGGCACGCTGGTGGGCCGGTACGTGGTGCTCGAGCCCATCGGGGAAGGAGGAATGGGCGCCGTCTACTCGGCGTACGACCCGATTCTCGAGCGCAAGGTGGCGCTGAAGCTGGTTCGAGCGGCGTGGGAAGCGGACACCGCCAGCGAAGTGAAGGCCCGGCTCTTGCGCGAGGGCAAGTCCATCGCGCGGCTGTCGCACCCCAACATCGTCGCCGTGCACGACATGGGCACGTTCCGGGGCGAGGTCTTCATCGCCATGGAATTGGTCGAGGGCAGCACCCTCAAGCAGTGGCTGAGGGCGAAGAAGCGCGGCTGGCGCGAGGTGCTCGACAAGTTCCTCGCCGCCGGAGAGGGGCTGGCCGCCGCGCACCGGGCGAACCTCGTCCACCGGGACTTCAAGCCCGAGAACGTGCTCCTGGGAAGCGACGGGCGGGTGCGGGTGAGCGACTTCGGGCTGGCACGGTCGTACGAGACTCACTCGACGCTTCCCGACCTGCGGCTGCCACCCGGCGCGGTCAGCTCGCCCGAGGGCGCGGTGGTGACTCAGGCCGGGGCGCTGGTGGGCACGCCGGCCTACATGTCTCCCGAGCAGCACGCCCGGGTGGGGGCCGACGCCCAGTCGGACCAGTTCAGCTTCTGCATGTCGCTGTGGGAAGCGCTCTATGGCGCGTTACCGTACGCGCAGCCTCGAGCGACCGCCGCCTGGCGCCTCGTCGAGCCTCCGGCCGGCGCCGACGTCCCGCCCTGGCTTCGGCGCGCGGTGGAGCGCGGCCTCGCCCTCGAACCGGACTCGCGCTACTCCGGCCTGGAAGAGCTGCTCGCCGCCCTGGCCGCGGACCCCGGCAAGGCGAGGCGGCGCCGGGTCCGGCTGGGCGTCACGGTGGGGCTCTCTGTCCTGGCCGTGGCCGCGCCCTCGGCATGGCTGTCCACCCGCGGCGGTCGGCTGTGCCAGGGAGCCGCAGGCGAGGTCGCGGCGGTATGGAACCCGGCGCACAAGGGCGCCGTCCGCGCGGCGTTTCTCGCGACCGGCCGCGCCGACGCGACTGCCGAGCTCGCCCTGGCCGAGCGAGCGCTCGACGCCTACTGGCAGGCCTGGGCGGCGATGCGAACCGGTGCCTGCGAAGCGACGCGGGTGCGGGGCGAGCAGTCGGACCAGGTGCTGTCCCTGCGAATGGCGTGCCTCGACCGCAGGCGCGGCGAGGCGGCCGCGCTGCTCGAGCTGCTCGGGCGCGCCGATTCCGAGGTGGTAGCCAACGCGCCCGCGGCGGTCAGCGCGCTGACGGGCCTGGCGAGTTGCAGCGACGTCGAGGCACTCCTGGCCCAGGTTCGCCCCCCCGAAGACCCGGCGGTGCGGGTGCGGCTCGAGTCCGTGCGCGCGAGAATCGGCCAGGCGAAGGCCCGTCTCGACGCGGGCAAGTACTCCGACGCGCTCGCCCTGGCGTCCGAGGCCGTCGCCGCGGCGAAGGCCCTCGACTATCGGCCGGCCGAGGCCGAGGCCCTGTTCCTTCAGGGCCAAACCTACGAGCGCTCGGGTGAGCTGGGCCCCGCCGAACAGGCGCTCCTCGACGCCATCGCCGCCGCCGAGGCCGGCCGGCACGACGAAGTCACCGCGCGGGCCGCGACGCACCTGATGCTGGTGTTGGGAGCTCGGCAGGCCCGGTACGCCGAGGCCCACGCCTGGGGAAAGCTGGCCGGAGGCGCGGTCGCCCGCATCGGCGCGAGCGGCGAGCTTCGGGCGGCGCTCCTGCAGAGCGAGGGCCTGGTGCTCTATGCCGAGGGACACCTGTCCGAGGCGGTCGACCACCACCAGCAAGCGGTGGCGTTGCTCGAGAAGCTCGAGCCCGACGGGTTGAACCTCGCCGAGGCCCTCGAGGGGCTGGGCGCCGCCGAGCGGGGCGACCGGAAGCCGCGGGAAGCGCTCGCCGCCTACGACAGGGCGCTGGCAATCTGGGCGAAGAAGCTGGGGCCGGACAGCGACCGGGTGGCCACCGCGCGGAACGGAATCGCCAACGTGCACATGCTGGAAGGCCGCTTCGAAGAGGCGCTGGCGGTCTACCGCGAGGCGCTCCTCGCCTACGAGAAGACGCTCGGCCCGACGCACTTCCGCACGGTGACGACCGTGAACAACATCGGCGTCGTCTACGCCGAGCTGGGGAGGTACTCCGAGGC
>JAHFDQ010000593.1 GCA_023248915.1 Archangiaceae bacterium
GCATCGCGCCGTCCGCACCGAGGGCGTAGACGCGCGCGCCGTCGGCGGCCAGCGGTCCCACCGGCGCCGGGCGACCCGCCACCCTCCAGCGGTCCTGCCCGTCCTCCACCGACAGCCCCGCCCACTCGCCCGCGAGCGTCCCCGCCACCACCGTGCCCGCGGCGACCGCGGGCGCCGAGGCCACCTCGCGACCCAGGGTCGAGGACCAGAGAATTGCTCCCGTCGGCCCGATGCGCAGGAGGTTGCCGGCTTCGTTGCCCACCACCACGCCCCCGCCGGTAGCGACCAGCCCGGTGCGCGACGGGGCGTTGCCCTGGGCGGTGAACAGGCGCTCGGCCGGGCCCTCGCAGCCGGCCGCCAGCGCCCCCGCCAGGAGGGTCGAGAACCAGCCATGCCGGGGAGGGAGCGAGGAGGACATTCTTGCGAGGCCGATTTTGAGGCCCCTAGGATGCATGGCAAGGAAGGCGGTCACCATGTCCTCGATACGCGACGACGAGATTCCCGACTCCACCGGCATACCCAGCGCCGAACGGCGCGCCACCGGAGCCGTCGCCATCGACGTCCCCACCCTCGAGGTGACCGAAGAGCTGCTGAAGGCGCTGCCCAAGGCCGACCTGCACTGCCACCTGGACGGCTCGATGCGCCTGCGCACCATCCTCGAGCTGGCCGAGCAGCAGCGCATCAAGCTGCCCGCCAACACCGAGGAAGGCCTCGCCAAGACAATTCACATGGGCGAGGTGTGCAAGAGCCTCGAGGACTACCTGGTGGCGTTCGACGTGACGCTGTCGGTGCTCCAGACCGAGGAGGCGCTCTTCCGCGCGGCCCACGAGCTCGCGGCCGACGCGGCCGAAGAGAACGTCCGGTACCTCGAGGTGCGGTACTCGCCGGCCTTGCACCAGCAAAAAGGGCTGAAGATGACCACCGTCATCGACGCCGTGCTCGAGGGGCTGCGGCTGGCCAAGCGCGAGACCGGCATCAAGTGCGGCGTCATCGTCTGCGGCATTCGCCACATCAACCCGCAGACGTCGGTGCGGCTGGCCGAGCTGTCGGTGGCGTACAAGAACCGCGGCGTCATCGGCTTCGACTTGGCCGGCGCCGAGGTCAACTTCCCCGCCAAGGACCACAAGGACGCCTTCCAGCTCATCCTGAAGAACAACGTCAACTGCACCGCGCACGCGGGCGAGGCCTACGGCCCCGAGTCCATCGCCCAGGCGATTCACTACCTGGGCGCGCACCGCATCGGCCACGGCACGAGGCTGCGCGAGGACGGCGACCTGCTCAACTACGTCAACGACCACCGGATTCCGCTCGAGGTCTGCTTGCAGTCGAACGTGCAGACCGGCGCGGTGCCGTCGCTCGCGTCGCACCCGCTGAAGTTCTACTTCGACTACGGGCTGCGGGTGACCATCAACACCGACAACCGGCTCATCACCGACACCACCGTCACGGAGGAGCTCTTCCTCGCCCACAAGGAGCTGGGGCTGACCCTCGACGACCTGACCACCATCATCGTCTCGGGCTTCAAGAGCGCCTTCCTGCCGTTCCGAGAGAAGCAGGACTTCCTGAAGGCGATGAACGAAGAGATTCGGCAGATTCTCGACTCGTTCAACCAGAAGGTGAAGCCGCTGAAGCTGCCGGCCTGACCGTCAGGCCACCTTCATGCCCTTGGGGATGACGACGATGCCGCCCAGGGTGACGTGGAAGCGCGCCTTGTCCTCTTCGAGGTTGTAGCCAATCGTCGTGCCCGGGGGGACGTCGACGTTCTTGTCGATGATCGCCCGCCGAATCTTGCAGCGCCGGCCGACCTGCACGTTCTCGAAGAGAATCGACTCGCTCACTTCCGAGTACGAGTTCACCCTCACCTTTTGCGACAGCACCGACCGGTGCACGTGGCCGCCCGAGATGATGCAGCCTTCCGAGATCAGGCTGTCGGTGGCGTACCCGACCCGGCTGTGCTCGGTGTCGGTGAAGACGAACTTCGCCGGAGGGAAGTTCAGGGCGTGGGTGTAGATGGGCCACGAGTCGTTGTAGAGGTTGAAGATGGGGTCAACCGCGATGAGGTCGGTGTTCGCCTGGTAGTAGGTGTCGATGGTCCCCACGTCGCGCCAGTAACCCCGTTCCTTCTCGGTCTCGCCGGCCACCGCGTTCTGGGTGAAGTCGTACACGAAGACGCGCGAGCGCTTGTACATCTCGGTGAGAATGGACTTGCCGAAGTCGTGGGCCGACGAGTCGTCGGCCGCGTCGCGGACGATCTCGCGCACCAGCGGCTCGGTCGCGAACAAATAATTGCCCATCGAGGCCAGGCAGTGCGTCGGCCGGCCCGGCATCGGGGGCGGGTTGGCCGGCTTCTCGAGGAAGCCGCGCATCTGGCCGTCGGGGCCGACGTCGATGATGCCGAACTGGTTGCCCTGCTCGAGCGGCACGGGGATGGCGGCGACGGTGCAGTCGGCCTTGTTCGCGAGGTGGAAGTCGAGCATCTGGCGAACGTCCATGCGGTAGACGTGGTCGGCACCGAAGACGAAGGTGTGCTCGGGTTCTTCGTCGGTGATGATGTTCAGGTTCTGGTAGATGGCGTCGGCCGACCCCTTGTACCAGTCGAGCCCGGTGCGCATCTGCGCCGGCACCGTCTCGACGTAGTGGCCGAGGAAGGCGCTCATCCGCCAGGCGCGCGACAGGTGGTTGTTGAGCGAGTCGGACTTGTACTGGGTGATCACCTTCA
Organism: Archangiaceae bacterium; assembly: GCA_023248915.1. GTDB lineage: Bacteria > Myxococcota > Myxococcia > Myxococcales > Myxococcaceae > JAHFDQ01. The sequence goes on from JAHFDQ010000593.1 coordinate 2,720, forward strand.
TCTTGAAGATGCCCGAGTTGACGAAGTTCGACAGGCAGAAGTCGATGATGCGGTAGCGGCCTCCGAAGGGGACCGCCGGCTTCGCGCGCTCGCGCGTCAACGGTTCGAGCCGGGTGCCGGCACCGCCAGCCAGGATCATCGCTAAGAACTTGGGCATGCTTCCCCCTCGGACACCGCGGCGCGGATTGTCGGCCCCGCTGCGATGGGGCGCAAGCGACTTGCGGCACGATTGTCCGACGCGTCAGGGCGCGGGCGCGTCGCGGTGGGCTTTGACGAAGTCGAGCAGGGCCGGAGCGTCTTCCAGCCGGTGGCGCGCCATTCGCGCCATCAGCTCGCCCTTCTTCAGGCTGTCTCTCAGCCCGGTCCTCGGGTCGAGCTCGCAGCCCGCCAGGCCGGCCAGGGCCGCCTCGTACCCGTCGAGCGCTGGCGGCAGCACCTTCTGCGCCTGCTCGAGCAACGCCAGGTGCTCGTCGGCCCACATGCCTTCCTTGCTCGCGGACGTGCGGCCCAGGAGCGAGGACAACAGGTCGCTCATGGCGTCGAGCTCGCCTTTCACGAGCGCCGGGTCGCTGAAGCACATGTCCGCCTGGCGCCAGGCGCGGTACGGCGCCGACCACTCGCCGAGCACCAGGCGCTGCTCGGCCGGCGCCGGCACCCGCTTGGGCGCACACCCGGCCAGGGCTAGGACGGCGAAGACGTATCGGAAGGTCGCGCGGGGGCGCATGGAAGGCGCCCGGAAGCTACCACGCGCCGAAAAGCCCGACGGTTGTGGTAGGAATTCAGCCTCATGGGCGCTCACGAGACCAGGGTCACCAAGATCTCCAAGCTGCAAGACCGGCTTTCGGTCGGGGGCGAGAGCTGTCTCGTCGAGATTCACGGGCCCGAGCTGGGCAAGAAGTT
>JAHFDQ010000594.1 GCA_023248915.1 Archangiaceae bacterium
GGCTGGTCCAGCCTGGCTGCCCATAGGCGTTTCGAGACCTCGACCCGCGAGGTCAGGCGTCGGGAAGCCGGGCACCGGTCGCGGCCTCGCCGAGCGCCAAGAGCCGCAGCACCGCGCCGGCGTGAAGCTTGAGCCCCGGCAGGTCTTCTGCCTGGCGCACCCGCGCGACGCAGGCGTCCAACCATTCGCTGGGACCGCCCTTGGCTTCCCGTGCGACCGCGTCGAGCTCGGCCCGGCCCGACACCGCCCAGGTCGCGGCGGCCGACCGAGTCGCCGCCAGCAGCCGATCGACCAGCGGGCCGAGCTCTGCCGCCTTCACGCCCGCCGCGCGAAGCTGCTCGACCGCCGCCGCGGCCCACAGCGTGGCCAGCTCGCCCCGCACCACTCCACGCGCGTCGCGGTAGCCCTCTGCGAGGAACCGCTTCGGCGTCAGCGCGAGCAGCTCGGGCTTCGACAGCGAACTCATGCCGGCGCCACCGGTGTCGGCGAGGGCACGCGAGGCGCCGGCGATTGCGTCACTGCGGCCCCGGCGGCCGGCGCGGGCGACGCGAGATGGTAACCGCCCAGCACGTGGCAGTTGCCGAGCTGCGCGGTGCCGTCGAGGAACTGCTCGCGGGTGACCCAGGTGGTGTTGCCGACCCAGGGGTCGTGAATCAGGAAGCGCTGCGTCGGCCCGGCGCCGTCGACCTCGAGCGCGATCAGCGCGTGGCACTTGGGGGCCCAGGTCGAACCCACCAAGAGCGGCGTCGGAATGCCCTTGTCGAGCTGACCGGCGATGGCGTCGAGCGCCTGGGCGACTGTCTGAGGCGGCTGCACCTTGTCGAGCTGGACGTTCTTGAACACCAGGCCGGTGTGGGCAGATTCAGCGTTGTACATCGTGTCGAGCGCGTCCCAGGGCGTGCCGGCGCCGGCAGTGCCGCGCGGCGTGGCGACGCCTCCCGCGGTCTCGAGTCTCGTCTTCTGCTCGGTCGCCAGCGCCGGGTTGAGCTTCAGCGGGTCGGTCGGGTCGAACGAGTTGATGTCCTTGTTTTGCGTGCGCACCTTTAGCGCGTAGATGGGGTCGAGTTCGCCGCGCAGGGCCTGGGCCGTCGTCGCCGCGCACGAGGCCTCGAACTGCTGCTTCAGGCCCGTCTCTTTGCCGTCCGCGTTCGGGTCGGCCAGGTTGAGCGTTTCGAGCAGCTTCGCCTCGGGCCAGCCGTGAATCTTCTGGGCGAACTCTGACACCTCGGGGGCCGCGTAGCCGGCGCCGAGCGCCTTGAACAGGAACGCGCGCTCGAGCGGCGAGGCGGCCGCCGCGAGCGTCGCGTCGAACGCCCGGCGCTCGGGTTCGGGCAGCGCCACGTACCGTTCCGCGGCGTGCACCGCCCCTGACAGGCCCATGACTTCGCCGCGCGCCACGCTCTCGGCGAGCAGCAGGCGGTCGGCGTCCGCCAGGCGCCCGCGCCCCGTGCAGAGCGCCAGCGCGTCGAACGTCGCCCGGCCCTCGCCCCTTTGCGGCCCCACGACGGAATCGCGCGGCGACCGCGGCAGGTTGGCGAGCCCAAGCCTCGAGTCGGCCCTCAACAGCAGGGCGACGGCGTCGTCGGTGAACGCGTCGCGGTGCTGGCCGAGCGAATTGACGAGCACCGCCACGTCTTCGTCGGTCAGCCGCCCGTGCGCCTCGTTCAAGACCGCGGAGGCCTCGGCGGCTTCCACTTTGCCGTCGGCGAGCGCCGAGGCGAGGCGGGCTTCGACCTTTGAAACGGGCATTGCCTCGACCCTAGCACGCGCGCTCGATCGAGCTGAACAAGCCGCGGTTCCTGGAAGCGGCGTACAATCCCCCGATGCGTGTGACGCCGCGAACCTGGCTGCTGCAACTCGTCCTGGCGGGCGCGGCAATCTCTGGGCTCGCCGACTGCTCGAAGAAGCCGTCGTCGCGGCCGCTGTCGCCGCTGCCTGCGCCGGTGACTCTGCCCAGCGGCCTCACCTACCAGCTTCTCGCCGAGGGCGACGGCGCGGCCGCTGCGCCCGGCAACAAGGTGAAGGTCCACTACACGGGTTGGCTGGTGAACGGGACGAAGTTCGACAGCTCGCTCTACCGCGACCAGCCCTTCACGTTCCGGCTCGGAGCCGGCCAGGTGGTGAAGGGCTGGGACGAAGGCATCGCCGGCATGAAGCTGGGCGAGAAGCGCAAGCTGACCGTCCCTCCCGACCTCGGCTACGGGTCGCAGAGCGTGGGGCCGATTCCCGAGAACGCGACCCTCGTCTTCGAGATCGAGCTGCTGGACGCGTTCTGAGCTACAGGCCGCAGCACGACGGGTCGCACGACGACACCGCGCCCGAGTACGGGTTCGCGTAGCCGCTGCCCCAGTTTCCCTGGCTGATCCACACACAGTTGTTGCCGTCGCGCACGCAGCCCGCGCACTGGCTGCTGGTGTTCCGGGCCCGGCGCGCGCCCCCCTGGGCCTGCTGAAGTTGCTGCGCCACCACCGCGATCGCCTGCTGGCAGTCGAGCGTCGTGTAGACGGCCAACTGCTGCGGGTCGGGATTCTTGGCCTGGCAATTGACGAGACACGGCCCTGCCGCGTCGGGCTGCCCCGCGCAGGTGGCGAAGTGCGCGCAGGCGGCCAGGCAGGTGCCGGGGGCAGCAGGCGCCTCGCCGGCCGGGTCCGCCTTGGCCAGCTTCGCGGCGAGCTTGCCCTTCGGGCCTCCCGCGGCGCCCTTGCCGGCGCGGGTGAGCGTCATCGGCACGCCGCCCATCGAGACTGTCAGCGAATCGCCGCTGAGCTGGTAGCTCACCCGGTCCGTCGTCCCCTCGTCGTCGGTGACCGAGAGAGTGTGGCCGTCGGCGGTCCACTTGATCGCGCCGTCGTCCATCTGCCCGGTGCCGTTGGCGTTGAAGGTGGCGAACGGAGCGGTCCCGGCCAGCCAGGTGCCGACGAGCTTCGGGTCGGACTTCGGAGCGCCGGACAGCACGAGCGCCAGAGCGATGGACGTGAGCATGGACTCCCCCTCGAGGGCTGAATAGCACGGCTGAGCGCCTCGCTCTCCGCGTCAAACGGGCTGCGCGGGCCCCGCCTGCCATTGCTCGGGCTGGGTGCCCGCCCCGGACTCCGGGCTCTCGGTGACTCCGAGCGGCGCCGGACCCAGGGCCTGCAAGACGAGCGTCCTCAGCGCCTCGAGCAGGTCGTCGCCGCCGGCCAGCGCTCCGGCGGGGGCTCCGGCGAGCGCGCCGGGCACCGAGCTACCGGCCACCACCAGCGGCAGGCGAATCTCCCAGGCGAAGTACCGCGCCAACCGCAACACCGGCTCGGACGTGTCGAGCAGCAGCGCGCCGACCGAGCGGGTCGAGAACGGCCGCCAGAGCGGGCGGGTCGCCTCGGCCGCCGGCAACAGGCAGAAATCGAGCTTCAGCCCTTCACCGGCCTCGAGCCGGCCCAGCGTGCCGAAGCCGCTGCGGAGCGCGTCGGGTTCAGGCGAGACGCGGGCGACCTGCGGCAGCTCGCGCAGCAGCCGGCGCCCCACCGCCGGGCCGCTGCCCAGGACGAACACCTTCGCCACCACGGCGCGCGCCGGAGCCCGCCCCCGGAACAGGCGCGAGCGCAGGGCGTGCGCGTCGGCGGGCCCGAGCAGCGG
>JAHFDQ010000595.1 GCA_023248915.1 Archangiaceae bacterium
TCCGCTGGGCATGGAGTCGATCGACGTCGTCCGCGGGTCCGGCAGCGGCAACCCCGGTTGGTGGTGGGGAGCCGACGGCACCGTCGCTTCGCCCGCAGAAATCGCCAAGTTCCCGCCGCTCGCCGCGCCCACCGGTCCGGTCGGGACGACGGGCCCTGGGCCAGGGGCGCTGCCTCCGCTGTCCTCGGTGCCCTACCTGCCCGAGTTCGCGACGGCCCCCATCGACAAGTCGAGCCCCGAGGCCGCCGCTATGAGCGCCGCCAAGTGGGCGCGCGAGAAGTACCCGGACCTCTTCGTCAAGGCCGCCACCGACAGGCAGGCGTGCGCCGACATCATGGCCAAGGTCATCGGCGCGATGCGCGCGGCGGGCTTCGACGCGACCCGGGTGGTCAATCACACCTCGTTCCCGCCGTCGAACCCCGTCCGCTGGGGTTCCGATTCGATTGCCCTGAACGGTCGAATCTTCGACCTGTACGGCGACATGGGCGGCAAGAGTACTCCTCAGGTGCTCGACGTCGGCGATTACGCGGCCGACCGCCAGCGCGAGTAGGCGCAGCCGAGCTCAGACCATGGCGATGGGGCTCGACCGGCCCGCGGTCGCTTGCGCTCCGCCGCTCCGCCCCTTCTCGTGCACCACCACGCGGTCGCGCCCGCCGTGCTTGGCGGCGTAGAGCGCGGCGTCGGCGCGGCTGAGCAGCGATTCCAGCGACTCGCCCCGGGTGGAAACCGCGACGCCCTGGCTCAGGGTCACCGAGATGTCCAGCTTGGCGTGGGTGCAGGGCTGCGAAGCCACCCGCTCGCGAATGCGCTCGGCCAGCGCCACGGCACCCGCCAACCCCGCCCCTTCGAGCACGATGGCGAACTCCTCGCCCCCCAGCCGCCCCACCACATCCGGTTCACGCACCGACGCGCGCATGCGGTCGGCCACCTGGCGCAGCACCGCGTCGCCGCCCGCGTGGCCGTAGTTGTCGTTCACCCGCTTGAAGAAGTCGAGGTCGGCCAAGATGACGCACACCGAACCGCCCTCGCGCTCGGCGACGTGCAGCCTCAGCTTCAGCATCGCCAAGAGGTGCTCGCGGGTGGACACGCCGGTGAGCGCGTCGGCGGTCAGCTTGGCGTGCATGGCGTCGACCGCCGACCGGAAGTCGTCGGTGTGCACGAGCTGGTAGCTGTCGCCCGCCAAGGACAGCTCGAGCGCGAACACCTTCATCAGAGTCTGGGCAAGCCCGGGCCGGCTGTGGCTTTCCGCGTACCGCGCCACCGGCTCGAGCGCGAGCCGCTGCAACTGCCCCATCGCACAGACGTAGGCCGGCAGCGACACCCCTGCGCGCGCCCAGCCCACCGTGTCGCGCAGCCGCTCTTCGAACCAGCGCGGGTCCTCCAACACCCGGCCGAGCTCGAGGAGGAACCGGCTGGAACGTCGGCCGAACTCGGCGCGCTCGGGCTCGGAAGCGAACGGCTGCGCCGACGCCGGCCACGCCGAAAGCTGGTCGGCGAACGCCTGGGTAAGCCCGGGCGCGGCTTCGGGCAGCACCGAATCGTGGAGCACCCGGAGCGCTTCCCGGTCGCCTGGCGAAAGGCCCGACATGCTGAGCCGCGCCTTCCGCTGGGACTCGTCCAGTCCGAACAGCGCGCAGTACGTCAGGCTCATGGAGTCCCGGCCCTCTCCCTCACCCAAGTTACATGGCTGTAGCGCACTGTCAAAAAAACAACGCGGCGCCGGCGCCCGGCCCGGGCGGTGTATAAGCCGGCGCGGATGCCCAAGCTCCGCAAAGTCCTCGTCGCCAACCGGGGCGAAATCGCCATCCGGGTGATGCGCAGTTGCCGAGAGCTGGGGCTGGCCACAGTGGCCGTCTTCTCCGAGGCCGACCGCTCGGCCCTGCACGTGCGCACCGCCGACCAGGCCTTCTGCATCGGGCCGCCGCCGTCCCGCGACAGCTACCTGCACCAGGGCCGGGTGCTCGAGGCGGCGAAGAAGGCCGGCGCCGACGCCATTCACCCCGGCTACGGCTTCCTGTCCGAGAACGCCTCGTTCGTGCGCGCTTGCGAGGCTGCGGGCATCGCCTTCATCGGGCCGCCGGCGGCGGCGATGGACGCGATGGGCGAGAAGACGCGCGCGCGAGCGCACATGACCCGGGCGGGAGTGCCGGTGGTGCCCGGTTCGACCGAACCGTTCGGCACCGTGGAAGAGGCCCGCGCCTTCGCGGCGAAGGTCGGCTACCCGGTGATGCTGAAGGCGGCCGGGGGCGGCGGCGGGAAGGGCATGCGCCGGGTGGACGACGCCCAAGGCTTCGACTCTGCCTGGCGCGCCGCCAAGTCCGAGGCGATGTCGAGCTTCGGCAACGACGCCGTCTACCTCGAGAAGTACCTCGACCGGCCGCACCACGTCGAAATCCAGGTGTTCGCCGACCAGCACGGCAACTGCGTGCACCTGAACGAGCGCGAGTGCTCGGCCCAGCGGCGGCACCAGAAGGTGGTGGAAGAGACGCCCTCGCCGATTCTCACGCCGGCGATGCGCCAGGCGATGGGCGAGGTGGCGGTGAAGGCGGCCAAGGCGGTCGGCTACGTGGGGGCCGGCACGGTCGAGTTTCTGGTGGACTCAGGCCGCCACTTCTACTTCCTCGAGATGAACACCCGGCTGCAGGTCGAGCACCCGGTGACCGAGTGGGTGACGGGCCTCGACCTGGTGGCGCTGCAACTGAAGGTGGCACAGGGAGAACGGCTGCCGTTCGACAAGCCGCTCGAGCCGCGCGGCCACGCCATCGAGGCGCGCATCTACGCCGAAGACCCCGCCGCCAACTTCATGCCGTCGCCGGGCCGCATTCAGTACCTGCGGGTGCCGGGTGGGCCGAACGTACGCGACGACTCGGGCGTCTACGCCGGCTACACCGTGCCCACCGTGTACGACCCGATGATTTCGAAGCTGTCGGTCTGGGCGCCGTCGCGGCCGGAAGCCATCGCGCGCATGAAGCGGGCGCTGTCCGAGTACGTGGTCAAGGGCATCACCACCAACGTCCGGTACCTGCGCGCGGTGTTCGAGCACCCGGAGTTCGTCGGTGGCGACTACGACACCGGCTTTCTGCAGAGGGCCCACGCGGCGCTGCTCGGGAAGGACGACCCGGCCCTGACCGAGGTGGCGGTGCTGGCCGCGGCGGTGCACGCGCACCAGCGCGAGGTGGCGCGGGCGAAGACGCTGCCAACCCGGCCCGGGACCAGAGGCCTGGCGCCGTGGCGGCTGGTCCCGCGGGGCCGGGCCAAGGCCTTGCGGTGACCATGCGCTTCTACACCCAGGTGAAGGGCCAGAAGGAAGCGGTGCCGGTCGACGTCGAGGCGCTCGACGACAGTCGCTACGCGGTCACTCTCGACGGCAAGCGGCACGAGCTCGACGCGCTGGTGCTCGACCACGGCGCGGTGTCGATGCTGGTGGACGGTGCCTCTTTCAACGTCGAGCTCGAAGACGTGAATGACGAGGTGGCGGTGCTGGTGAAGAACCAGGTGACCCGGGTGGACGTCGTGGACGAGCGCCGCCGGCGCCTCCGGGCCGCGACCTCGACCTTCACCGTGGAAGGGCGCCAGGTGGTGTCCGCCCCCATGCCGGGCAAGGTGGTGAAGGTG
>JAHFDQ010000188.1 GCA_023248915.1 Archangiaceae bacterium
CCAGAGCCCCCAGAGGATGATGGGCACCGCCACCGCCAGGCCGGCCAGCGGCCCCGCGGCGCCGATGTCCACCAGCGCGTTCCGGGACGGAATGCGGCCGCGAATGCGGATGACGGCGCCGAGCGTGCCGACCCCCAGCACCGGAAGCGGAATGAAGTACGGCAGCGAGGTGTCGACGCCGTGCCGGCGGGCGAGCACGTAGTGGCCCAGCTCGTGCGCGCCGAGGATGAAGACCAGGCAGCCGGAAAACGCTGCCGACCCCAAGAGGCGCGCGGTCAGGTCGCCTTCCACGCCGCCGCCGAACGTGAAGTAGAACGTCCCGAAGGTGGAGAGCACGGTCGCCACCAGCAGCCCCAAGTTGAGCAGGGGGCGGTCTCCGGGGCGGAAGAGGGGCGACGGCATGGACGGAACAGGGCGCAGTCTGCCCGCGCTATCGGGACGACACCACCCGAATTGAGGTTTGACTTCGCGGATCTCGTCCACTACAGATTTGCCCGCTCGAGAGGGGGGCTCTCGACCCGCCACGCGTACGTCGCCCTGTCACCACTCACGGCTCACGTAAGGAGCACACCATGAAGAAGGCTTTTCTCGCAGTCATCGCCGCAGGAACGCTCGCGGGCTGCACCAGTGTCGAAACGGCCACCGTCGCAGGCAATGAGATCGCGGCGAACGGCGAGGCCATCGCCGTCATTCAGGCTTCGTCCATCGGCCTGACGCTGATTTTCCACATCGTCGAAATCGTCAACAGCGACCTCGACCAGGTCATTAACAAGCTGCTCGTCACCGAGGCCAAGGCCATGGGCGCCTCGAAGGTCGACCTGAAGAGCGCGGTCACGACTCCCCGCCACGGCATCTTCATGCTGTTCGGCAACATCGTCGGCTTCCCGGCGTCGATGGCGACCGGCGTGGCGGTGAAGTAGGCCGTCCGCGTCTCTGGGTGAAGCCCGAGGCTCTTCCGTCTGGACGGAGGGGCCTTGCGCTTTTGCGCTAGAAAGTCCCCATGCGCCGCGCGCTCTGGCTCGCCTTGCTGCTCCTGACTGCCGCCTGTCCCAAACCCGCGGGCGATTCGGCGAAGGACCTGCTGTCGCAGCTCAAGGCGGGCCTGGCCGAGCGCGACGCGAAGGTTTCCAGCTACCGGCTCGAGGGCGTCACGCGCGAGCAGGGGCTCGAGGCCAGCTTCCAGTTCGCCTACCGCGCGCCCAACAAGCTGCGCGGCGTGCTGGTGCGCCCCGAACGCCGCACCTTCGCCTTCGACGGCGCGAGGCTTTACGACTTGCAGCCCGACGGCAAGCGCTTCACCGCCTACGAGCTGAAGCTGCCCGAGGCCAAGGCGGCCCAGTTCCTCAACCAGACCTTCTCGGTCTTCGTCTCCGAGGGCTTCCGGGTGCCGCTCTTGTTGAGCCGCGGCGTCACCGTCACCCGCGCCGCGCACCCGAAGGCGCGCGAAGCGGTCGAGGTGAAGGTCCAGACCCAGGACGACAGCGGCCAGGCGCTAACCGTCACCTATTCCTTGCGCTGGCCTGCCTGCGACTTCCTCGGGAAGAAGCTCGAGCTCGCCGGCAAGACGTCCGAGACCCGGGTGGACGAAGAGCACTGCGAACCGAAGCTCGGGCTGTGCTTCCCCCGGCAGCTCACGCTCTGGGAAGGCAAGGCCCCCGTCAACACCACCCTGTTGACCAAGGTCGAAATCAACCCGCAGATTCCGGCGGGAGAATTCACCCTCTCGGCCCCCGAGGGCTTCGAGGCGCAGTCGCACGAACTGGTCGAGAAGGCGCCGTAGCGCCTACGGCCGCAGCGCCCGCAATAGGTCCACCCGGTCGTCGGTCCACGCGCCTGCCCCGGGCAGCCTGGCCACGCTCCGGTAGCCCAACGCGCGAAGGGGCTCGAGCGGCTCGGGTCGCCGCGCCAGCACCACCCAAAGGCTGGCGAACTTGCCCTCGTCCACCTCGGCCTTCGCGGGCTCGACGCCCCCTGCGCAAACGGCTTCCGCTCCCAAGGCCGACGCGATGCGGGCCAGCTCGGGGACGAAGTCGAAGGTTCGGCTCGACACGTGGAAGGCCACCCGCCCGCCCGGCGCGCACTTGCCGAGGTACAGCTCGACCGCCTCGCGGGTGATGAGGTGGGTGGGGACGAAGTCGCTCGAGAAGGCGTCCACCACCAGGAGGCTGTAGCCCCCGTCGGGCGCCTCGGGCAGCGACAGCCGGGCATCGCCCAGCACCACCTTCACCTGGCCGCGGGCCCGCGACAGGAAGGTGAACTGCTGGCGGGCGATGCGCTCGACCTCGGGGTCGAGCTCGTAGAAGTCCCACGCTTCGCCCGGCCTCGAGTAGGCGGCGAGGCTGCCCGCTCCCAGCCCCACCACCGCGACGCGCGGGCCCGCCAAGCCCGCGTCGAGCAGCCGCCCGATGGGCGAGCCGTGGTGAAAGTAGGCCAGGGGCACTCCCTGAGCCGAGGGAGCGGTGCTCTCGAGCCCGTGCACCGTGTTGCCGTGGTGGAACCAGCGCAGCCCTTGCTCGTCCTTCACCTGGTACAGGCCGTAGAAGGTGCGAAAGCCGTAGCGCCGCTGCTTCACCGCCGCCACGCCACTTACGGCGAGCGCGACGAGCACCGCCCCCACCCCCAAGAGGCCCAACCAGGTGAGCGGGCTCTGCCGCCGCATCGAGAGGAACGACGCCAGCCGCGCCCTGTCGCGCAGGACGAGCGCCGCCACCAGCAGCCCGCCGGCCACCACGTAGTCGAGGTACGGCAAGGCGAGCCAGCCGAACAGGACCGGAACCGCCAGCGCGACGAGGGCGGTGCCAACGCTGCCCCCGAGCGCCACCCGCAGGTAGTAGGACCCGAGCAGCTCGGGCGCTTCGGGGCGCGCCCGGGCCAGGTTCCAATGGCACAAGAGGCACCCGGCGAAGAGCACCGCCGAGTGCAGCACCACCATCGAGACCTGGAGCGACCGGGGGGACAGCCGGCCGAGCGGCAGCATCACCAGCGCAGCGACCAGGCTCGCCGCGCACATCAGGGCGACCGTGCGAAACGCGGGCAGCTTCGGCGCGAAGGCGATGACCAGCGTCACCAGGTACAGGACGAGCGGCACCATCCACAGGAAGGGCGCCGAGGCGTCGAGGGTGATGACGTTGGAGACCGCGGTGAGCAAGGCGGTGCCGCCGGCCGCCAGCAGCAACCAGTAGATGCGCACCGAGGGGGCGGGCGGCGTACGTGGCGGGCGGGACGGGGCGGACGACGCCTTCGCCGGAGGCAGCGAGGCCAGGTGGAGAACCGCGAAGGCCCCGTAGAGGGCGTACCAGAGCGCGAGCTGCACCCGCATTCCCAGCACCCGCTCGACGACGAAGGGGTAGGCCAGGAGCGCGAGCAGCGACCCGAGGTTCGACACCGCGTACAGGAAGTGCGGGTTCTCGCGGTCGGGGTGGGGAGAGAGAGAGAACCAGCGCTGGGCGACGATGCTGGTGGTGGCGAGGGTGAAGAAGGACAGCCCGACCGACGCGACCAGCGCCACCAGCACCGCCAGCACGGGCGGCAGCGCTACCTTGACGAAGTGGAACGGGAAGGTGGCCAGCGGCGCGAGCACCACCGCCGCGTGCGCCAATCGCCAGCGTCGCAGCCGGGCCCGCGCGGCGACGAAGTCGGCGTACAGGTAACCGAGGAAGAGCACCGCCTGGTAGAACATCAGGCAGGTGGTCCAGACCGACGCGCTGCTGCCGAACGACGGCAAGAGCGCCCGGGCCACCATCAACTCGGCGGTGAACAGGAGAAACGCGCCGAGGAACGCGAGGACGCGGTAGCGAAGGGCGAGGAGCGCCGGGGCGGGCATCGACACCGTGCTGCCTAGCGCACCTCGACCGGCGCGCCAATCGGAGGGTGAACTTCGGGGGCGCCGGCCACGCTCACGAAGCCCTACTGCGAGCTACAGCAGCGCCCGGAGCGCCGGGACAATCATCTCCTTCGTCGGGCCGGGGACTCCGCGCGCGGCGCTCTGGGCCAACCCGTCCACCAGCTCGTTGAGCGGGTGGCCCACGTGGCCGCGCACCCACGAGTACCGCACCCGCAGCGTCCGGCTGCGCAGGTCGATGGCCTCGAGCAGGTCGCGGTTGAGCACGGGCGTGCCGGTCGAGGTCACCCAGCCGCGCCGCTTCCAGCCGTGAATCCACTTCGACATCGCGTCGACCACGTAACGCGAGTCGGACGTCACCTCGACGGTCTCGCCGTTGGGCAGGCCGTCGAGGGCCTGGAGCACCGCGCGAAGTTCCATGCGGTTGTTGGTGACTGCGTGCGGCCCGTCGTCGAGGTAGCGCTGGCCTCCGAAGCGCAGCGCCGACGAGGACCGGTCGAAGACGATGAAGCCGGTGCCGCCGGGCCCGCCCGGGTTCTTGAGTGAAGAGCCGTCGGCGAAGGCTGCGTAGCGGGTGGTGGCGGTCATCCAGTAGCCGCCGGAGGTTGCCGACCGGCGTTCCTGACAGCGCGGGACGCGTGCATTTACCGCATTCGGCGCCGCGGTGCGCGATTTCGCGGCGACCCTACCGCAGCGAAGAGTGGCCCTGCCGACGCCTGTGAGCCGCCAGCGCCACGACGAGCACCCAGGCCAGCGGGGCCCCCGGCGCGCCGGTGCACCCGAAGCCCGTCGAGCCATGGGCCGCACCGGGCCCCTCGATGATTCGCGAGTCCCGGGTGACGTGCAGCGTCGCCACCACGGTCTCTCCCTTGGTGCCGGTGGCCACCGCTTCGAGCAGGTTGAGCCCCTCGACCAGTGGTACCACGGCCACGAACTGGCCTTCCGGCAGCACCTGGGCGGCGGCGCCGTTCACCGCCACCGCGACGACTTCCAGGCCGCTGACGACGCCGCGCACCACCAGTCGCTCGAGGCCGACCACCGCTCCGGGGCGAGGTTCACTGAACACCAGGCGCACTCCGCTCGATTCACCGTCGGCCCCCGCCAGCATCGGCACCTTCACCGACACCCGGGCGTCGGCGGGCACGCTCACCGTCTCGGAGTGGGTGACGAAGCCCGGGCCGCGCACCACCAAGACGTAGTCCGCCGGCACCAGGGCCACGTCGGCGGCGAAGGAGCCGTCATCGGAGGTCTGCGCCGTCCCCGCCAGCGCACCCTTGCCGTCACGCAACTCCACGGTGAGGTTGGACAGGCGCGCGCCCTCGTCGCCGGACAGGAAGACGATTCCCGACGCCCCGGCGTGAAACACGACGGTGCGCACGACCGAGGCGACGTTGCCCGCTGCGTCGGCGGCGCTGAGTTCGAGGCTGTTCGAACCTGGAGCGAGCTTGACCGACCCCGAGAACGCGCCATTGCTCACCGGGAGGCTGCTCGGCGCGCCTCCGTTCAGTTTCAGGGACACCAGGGCGACCGGCCCCCGGTCGTCGCTGGCGGTGCCGCTCACGGTCACCGCGGCCGCGTCGAATTCGGCGCCGGCCAACGGAGCCGCGACGTTCAACTGCGGGGCCTGGGCGTCCCCCGCGCCGGCCGTGGCCAGGCCGAGCGACAACACCACGGTGCCGCCCGCGGTAACCGTGGCCGACTTGGAGGCTGGCTCGTAGCCGGCCTTGGTCGCCGTCACCGTGTGCGCTCCGGGCGCCAGAGTGAGGACGAACGCGCCGTTCGCGTCGCTCATCGTGGTCTGCCCTGCCGCGCTCACCGCTGCCCCGGCCAACCCGTGGCTGGTGTCCGCTGGGTGTGCCGGGTCGAAGAGGTACACGTTCCCCTCGGCGGTGCCGGTGGCCGCCACCGGGCTCAGCTCGAGGGAAGCCGACACAGTCCCGCCGGCGACGACGGTGCGGGTGAGGCTGCTCGACACGAAGCCCGCCTTCGAGGCCGTCACGGTGTACGTGCCCGGGTTCAGCGAGAACTCGAAGCTGCCGTCGGCGCCGGTGGTGAGCGACTGCGCCCCGAGGCTGACCTTTGCGCCGGCAACGCCGTTCGCGGGGTTTCCTCCGGTGTAGACGACGCCGGAAAGAGTGCCGAGGTTGGACGGAGCCCCGTCCACCAGCGCCATGTACTTCGTCCAATTCCACCCTGAGCCCGGGTCGGTGTGGCTGTTGGTATTGCAGGAAGCGGGCACTTCCGCGTGCGCGATGACGTGCGAACGGTCGCGGGGAATGCCGTACCGGTCGCAGAGCCAGCGGGTCAGCTTGGCCGACTCGCCGTACATGGCATCGGTGTACCAGGTGCCCGGGTCGGCGACGAAGCCCTCGTGCTCGATGCCGATGGCCTTCGAGTTGTAACACTGCACGTGCCAGGCGGTGTCGGCGTTCTCGACCATTTGGGTAATCTGCCCGTCGGACGAGCGGACGACGTAGTGCGCCGACACCTGCGAAGAGACGTTCTGGAACCAGGACAGGGTGCCGCTGTAGCTGCCCTGCGTGGTGTGGACGACGACGTACGAGTAGCTCGACCGGCCGCTCGCGAAGTTGGGCGAGGCGAGCCACTGGTAGGCGGGTGTGTATTCCTTCACCGCATCGCGCCGAGAACCGGCCGGCGCCCGGCTGCGCCACTCGGTGAACGTCGGCGCCTGCACCACCGTGCCGTCCGGACGCTGCACCGTGAAGCCGCGCTCGAGCGCGCCGTACACCTCGGCCGCGTAGTCCGCCCCGAGCGTCGCCGAGCCGAGGCCGGCGTACAGCGACACCGCGTGGAAGAAGTCCGCCGCGTCGCGCGCGTCGAGCCCGCGGCTGCCGTTCGAGGTCTTGTCCGCGAGCTCGCGCAGCACCGCCGCCGCGCCACGGAGGTTCGCCTCGGCGTCGACTTCGAGGCGCGCTTCGTCGGCGCCGGTGAGCGCCTGCGCGCGCGACACCGTGTCCCAGTCGGCGCGGCGCACCAACTGCATCAGGCCCCGACCGCCCGACGGCGACCGGTCGGCCTTCGGGTCGACGCGGGTCTCGACGTAGGCCAGGGACTTCAACAGCCCGGCGGGCACCTGGTACTCGGCCGCAGCTTCGGCGAAGGCCGCCTCGAGCGGCGACGTCCCAACCGAAGGGTCTCGCACCGCCGGCGCGGGCGGAGGCTGGGAACACCCCACCAGGGAGGCGCCAAGGAGGACAGCTAGAAGTGGGGCACGCACTGCGCTGGCCAACATCCAATTGCGGTGCCAATCCTCCAGCCCAAGGGCACACCGGCCCGGAATGGGTCGCAGCGACATAAGTGCTTGTACTTGCTTTGTTATTTTACAGCATCCCGGTCAAGAGCCACGAGTATGCTTTTGTGCGTAACCCGGGTTTACCTGGGCTGGTGTCCTACATTCGGTCACATTGCGCTTCGAGAGCGACTTGGCCGGCAGCTCAACCCGTCCGGCGGCGCAGGTGCTCGGACAGCGCGATGGCGAAGTCGACCGGCATCGCCTCGAAGCGCAGGTGCACCGAGGTGGCTCCGGCCCGGCGCGCGCGTTGGACGACGCGGCCCCGGGTGCGCAGTTCGCCCGGCGCGCCCGGCACCCACATGCCGAACTCCAGCACCTCGCCGTGGGGCGGGTGCATCACCAGGAAGGCGGCGCCCTGGAAGCTGACGTCGCCGTCGAAGACTTCCGAGATTCCGCCGTGCGACGGGTCTCGCACCCAGAAGCGGCCGGCGACGCGCGGTGAGTCGCGGCGTTCGTCGTCTCGCCGGTCGCGGCGAACCTCGACCGATTCGTCGATGAGTTTCTGCGCGCGGCGTTCGGTGCGCGCGCGGCGTTCATTCCCGTCCAACGAGTAGCTGGCGCTCATGGGCATCAAGGGTGCCACAGTCAGCGGCGCACGCGAGAATTCAGCGGCGGCTGAGCACGCGCGAGAGCGCCTGGGCGGTGAAGTTCACCAGCGGGATGACGCGCTGGTAGTTCATGCGGGTGGGGCCGATGACGCCCACGGTGCCCAGCACCTGCTCGCCCGCGCCGTAGGGGCTGGCGATGACGGTGACTTCGCCCTCGGACGAGAAGTCGCTCTCGGCGCCGATGAAAATCTGCATCTCCCGCGCGCGCTGGACGCGGTCGAGCAGCGCCAACAGCTTGTGCTTCTCGTCGAGTGCGCGGAACAGCGCCCGCATGCGCTCTAAGTCGGCGTCGGGTGCGTCGAGGAAGCTGCCGGTGCCCTCGATGAGCACCCGTTCCTGCCCCGAGGACCCGTCGGTGGCCGCGGCGCCCAGCTTCAGCGCCTTGGCCGCCACCGCGTCGTACTGCGCGCGCTCCTGCTCGAGCTCGGCGAGAATTCGCGAACGCAATTCCTCGATCGAGGCCGCCTGCAGCAGCTCGGTGAGGTAATGGCTGGCCTTCACCAGTTCTTCGGCGCTGAGCGGAAAGTCGATTTGGACGGCCTTGTTCTGCACCTGGCCGCCCCGGGCGACGAGGATGGCGAGCACCCGGTCTTCCCGCAGCCGGACGAACTCGATGCGCTCGAACACGACCGCGGCCGGCCGCGGCGTCAGCACCACCCCGGCGTGCTTGGTCAACAGGTGCAGCATCTTCGAGGCTTCCTGGTACGCCTCGTCGGCGCCGCTGTTCTGCGCCAGGCCCTGCTCGATGAGCTCGCGGTCCTTGGGGCCGGGTTCGCGAAGGTTGAGCAGGGCGTCGCAGTAGAAGCGGTAGCCCCGGTCGGTGGGCACCCGCCCGGCCGAGGTGTGCGGCTTCTCGAGGTAGCCCAGCGCCTCGAGGTCGGCCATCACGTGGCGCACGGTGGCCGACGAGACCTCGAACTCGGCCTTTCGGGCGAGCTGCGAGCTGCCGACCGGGTCGCCCGACCCGATGTACTCTTGGATGACCGCGCGGAGGACTTCCCGCTCTCGTTCAGCGAGTTCGTCGCTCATCGCCGGCGACCATAGGCACCGCGCACCCCGGATTCAACCGGCGGGCCGCCTTCTCGGCAGGCTGCCGTCCCCGGCAATCAAGGAGCAGGGGCGCTGCAGGGCAGGTGCTCGCACGGCTGCACGTAGCGCCCGAGCCGGGGCACGAGCGCGGCCTGAATCCGGTCCTTCGCGGGCGCCGTCTCGCGCTGGGTGCTCCCCACCTGAAGCTCGAGCGCCCAGCTCGCCTTGGGGCCGCAGGCCACGACCGCGCGCGTCGGGTCGGGCAGCCACCAAAGGAACTCGACCTCGCACGGCCCCTCGGCGAGCACGGCCGAGAGGTCGCCGGCACGGAAGACGAAGAGCCCGGTGCCCGCCACCACCGCCACCAAAGAGCCGTCGGCGTTGACCGCCAACTGCGCCCCGAGGTTGGGGGCGGAGGGCAGGTTGGCCGCGCCGAGCGCCGCGCCGGTCGGCGACAGCGACACCAGCCGCCCGGTGGCGTCGAGCGCCACCACGCCGCGCGCATGGCCGGCCAGGGCGATGGGCGCGAAGTCCCCCACCCGCTCGGGCCGGGCGCCGCCGAGCCGCCAGAGCTGCGGGTCGCCCTTTCGTTCCCGCTCGGTGGACACCCAGAGGTTGTCGTCAAAATCGAAGGCGGCTCCGGTGACGCCGGGCACGTCGAAGCGCCGAGGCGAAGCGCGCGTGCCGGCGTCGACCGCCGCGTCCCGGGCGCAGAGGGCGAGCCCCGCGCCTCCGTAGGCGACCGCCCGCGCCCCGTCGCTCGAGACGGCGAAGCCCACCCGCGGCCCGGGCACCGCTTCCAGAAGGCATTGATTCAATTCGCCGAAGACGGGGTCGGTGGTGGGTGACGCTGCCATGAAGGGCAGGCTCGTCGAGGCGAGGTACACCACGACGCCGAGTGTCGCGGCGGTGACGAGGCTCACTCCCAGGGTGAGCAACCCCGGCCGAGCGAGCGCCCGCGCCTGCAACGCCGCCCTGGAAGAGTGCGTGGTCAAGAGCGCCCGGCACCACCCGGTGCCGGTTTCATCATGCCCCATTCTGGCGAAAGGACGCGGCGGACGACTGGAGGCTCTTGCGCCTCGGCCTTGAATGAAACGAATCGAGTGGGGAAATGACCGGATAAGACCCCGTCGTTTCCCCAATCGATTTTCGGGACGAGTCGTTGCCCGCGCCAGCAACGCCGTGCGGGTGGGTCTAGGCGGGCCTCTTCCGGCGATCGAGCCAGACCAGGGCAAGGGCGGCGAACGCCAGCCAGGCTCCCGTAGGTGAGGCGCCGCAGCTGCAACCGCCGTTGTTGTAGATGTTGCTGCTGCCCGCGTCGGCAGTACCCGAGTCACCGC
>JAHFDQ010000596.1 GCA_023248915.1 Archangiaceae bacterium
TGGACGACGACAAGCGCGGCGGGCGCGGCGGTGGTTTCGGCCGCAAGAAGGTCTGCCGGTTCTGCGCCGAGAAGAACACCCAGGTCGACTTCAAGGACCAGGCGACGCTGAAGTACTTCGTCACCGAGCGCGGCAAGATCATTCCCCGCCGCATCTCGGGCAACTGCGCCAAGCACCAGCGCCAGATCGCCGTGGCGATCAAGCGCGCGCGGGGCCTGGCGCTCATTCCGTACATCGTTCTGGCGAGCTAGGAGCCGCGTCGTGAAAGTCATCCTGAGAGAAGACGTCTACAACCTCGGCAAGTCGGGCGAGGTGGTGCAGGTGAAGCCGGGCTACGGCCGCAACTACCTGTTGCCCCGGAAGATGGCGGTGCTCGCCAGCGCGCAGAGCGTTCGCCAGCTCGAGCACGAGAAGGGCGTCATCGCGGCGCGCCAGGCCAAGCTGAAGGGGTCGGCCGAAGAGCAGGCCAAGAAGCTGGGCGCGGCGTCGGTGAAAATCCTCCGCAAGGTGGGCGAGCAAGAGAAGCTGTACGGCTCGGTGACCGCGCTGGACATCGCCGAGGCGCTGGCGGCGCAGGGGTTGAAGATCGACCGGCGCCACATTCACCTGCCTGAACCCATCAAGGCCGTGGGCAGCTTCGAGGTCGAGGCGCGGCTGCACCACGACGTCACCGCGAAGATCAGGGTCGAGGTCGCGGCCGACCTCCAGACCTAGCCGCTTAGGGGACCCACCGGTGCCGGGCCGCCGTGAAGTCAAGAGCCGGCGGCCCGCGACCGTTCCAGGCCCCCCTGGCGGTGGTCGCTGACCACCCCGAGCCGTTAGACTTCCGCGCCGATGAATTTCAACGCGTCGAGCCCCGGAAACCTCCGCCTGCACGAAGACCTCGCCGCCGAGCGGGCCGTGCTGGGCGCGGTGCTGGCCGACAACTCGGTGGTCTCGGACGTGGCCGAAGTCGTGCACGCCGACGATTTCTCGAACCCGGCCCACGCGCAGATCTTCTCGGCCATCGTCGGCCTCGACCAGGCCTCGAAGAAGATCGACCACCTCACGCTCTCGGAAGAGCTGAAGGTGCGCGGCCTGCTCGCGACGGTGGGCGGGCCGTCGTACCTGATGGGGCTCGACCAGGTCGTGCCCATCGCCCAGAACGCGGTGCAGTACGCCCGCATCGTCAAGGACCAGGCGATGCGGCGCCGCCTGGCCGCGGTCGGGCGCGAACTGCAAGAGCTGGCCAGCCAAGATGTCGGCGAGGTCGACGCGCTGCTCGACGAGGCCGAGCGAAAAGTCTTCGTGCTCGCCGACAAGCAGCGCGAAGGCGACCTGGTGCCGGTCAGCGAATTGATGGACCCGACGCTGTCCTTGCTCGAGAAGATGAAGCTGGCGTCGTCGGGCGTCACCGGGCTGTCCACCGGGTACCTCGACCTCGACCTGCAGCTCACCGGCCTGCACCCGGGCGAGCTCATCATCCTCGCGGCGCGGCCGGGCGTCGGGAAGACGTCGCTGGCGATGAACATCGCCACCCACGTCGCGGTGAAGGAACAGAAGGCGGTCGGCATCTTCTCGCTGGAAATGCCCGCCGACCAGTTGCTCATTCGCCTGCTCGCGTCGCAGGGCCGGGTCGACATGAAGAAACTGCGCGGCGGCCGGCTGACCGAGCACGACGAAGAGAAGTTCCAGGAAGCGGCCGGGCAGCTCTGGAACGCGCCCCTGTACATCGACGACTCGGGCGCGCTCTCGCCGTTCGACCTCCGGGCCAAGGCCCGCAGGCTGAAGGCCAAGAACGCCGACCTGGGGCTGCTGGTCGTCGACTACCTGCAGTTGATGCAGTCGAAGGCCAAGAGTGAGAGCCGGCAGGTCGAGGTGTCGGAAATCAGCCGGTCGTTGAAGGCGCTGGCCAAGGAACTCGGCGTGCCGGTGCTGGCGCTGTCGCAGCTCAACCGCAAGGTGGAAGAGCGCAAGGGCGGCAAGCCCATGCTGTCCGACCTGCGCGAGTCGGGCGCCATCGAGCAGGACGCCGACGTGGTGATGTTCATCCACCGCGACGACGGGTCGGGGGACGACGACGGCGGCCCCCCGCGCGGGGCGACGCCGGTCGAGCTGATCGTCGCCAAGCAACGAAACGGCCCCATCGGGTCGATCGACCTGGTCTTCCTTTCCGAGTTCACCCGCTTCGAGAGCCGCGCGCGCGGCGAGTGGCAATGAGCCCCGAGAGCGCCGCCGGCGCCGAGTCCGACTCAGACCCCAGCCAGGGCAAGGGCCGCGCCATCCTCGTCGTCGACGACGACGAGCACACCCGGAATCTGCTGAGAGACCTCTGCGAGACCTCGGGTTACGCGGTGTCGGTTGCCGAGGACGGCGTGTCGGCGCTCGAGGCGATGCAGCGGCAGCGGCCCGACCTGCTCCTGTTGGACCTGATGATGCCCCGCAAGGACGGCTTCGCGGTGCTGAAGACGATTCGCGAGTCCCCCGCCCTCGCCGACCTGCCGGTCATCATCCTCACCGCCATGGGCGACATGGACGGGAAGATTCGCGGCATGGAATTGGGCGCCGACGACTACGTGACCAAGCCCTTCAAGCTGGTCGAGCTTCAGACGCGCATCGGGTCGGCCCTGATGGTGCGCGACTACCGGAAGCGCCTGCAGACCGCCGAGGAAGAGCTGACCGGCCTGCGCGCGGTCGACCCGGTGACCGGCGCCGGCACCTATTCGCAGTTGAAGGCCAGCTTGGACGGAGAGCTCGAGCGGTCTCGCCGGTACGGCCGGCCCGCGGCCGCCCTGCTGTTCGGGTTCGACGACTACCAGGGGCTGCGCTACCAGCTCGGGCGCGAAAAGTGCGACGAGCTCATCGCCCAGATGGCCAACGAGGTCCGGTCGGCGCTGCGGGGCGCCGACCGGCTGTTCCGCATGGACGCCGACGAGTTCGTGGTGCTCTTGCCCGAGACCGACCTGCGCGGCGCGCACGACGCCGCCGAACGGTTGAGCCTCGTCATCCGCAACCTGAAGGCCGAGGGTCGCAACGGGAAGATCTCGGTGAGGGTCAGGGTCGGGGCCGCCGTCTTCCCCCACGAGCGGGTGCGCTCGAGCGAAGACCTCTTGCGCGAAGCGAACCGGGTCTACCGGGCCCTGCGCGACTCCGGCCCCGAGAAGCTGATCTTCGACCTCTGAAGGCCGCCGCCTCGAGCCGCCCGTGAGAGCTTTCGCCTTCGCCTATTTGCTTGCCGCCGCGCTCGGCGCCAGCTGCACCTGCGGCGTGGTGACGATCGGAGGCGGCACAGGCGACGGCGGCTACGACGCGGCCGTCGCTGTGCCGGACGGCTCGGTCGCGGACGGTGGCGGCGACGGCGACGGCGGCCCGCTCGAAGGCGGGTGCGGAGACGCGGTGTGCGCGGGCGCCGAGACGTGCGGCACCTGCGCGGTCGACTGCGGCAAGTGCCCCTGCCCTGTCGACGCCGGCGTCGACGGCGTCGGCGTCTGCTCGGCCTGGGCGCTGGAGACGTGGGACAGCACCTGCACCGACGGCTACACCCGCACCCGCACCTGCGACACTGCCTACGACTGCCGCGTCAGCGACCACAACGGCTGCGGCTCGCCACTGAATATCGGTGGGGCGCCG
>JAHFDQ010000597.1 GCA_023248915.1 Archangiaceae bacterium
CCGAGACAAGTCGAAGTTGGTGCCGCACGGCACCGCGGCCAACCTGTTCGAGCTGTTGGTGCTGTTCGTCCGCGACGAGATTGCCATCAAGAACATCGGCCGCGAGGAAGGGCCGCGCTACACGTCCTTCCTGTTGTCGGCGTTCTTCTTCATCCTCTTCGCGAACCTCTTGGGGCTGTTCCCCTTCATGTCGACCGCAACCAGCAACCTGGCGATTACTTGCGGGCTGGCGGTGTGCACCTTCGTGCTGACGCAGCAGGCCGGCGTCCGCGCCGCGGGGCTGGGCGGCTACCTGAAGCACCTGACCGGCGGCGTGCATTGGCTGCTGTGGCCCATCATGGTGCCGGTTGAAATTCTCGGCCTGTTCACCAAGCCCTTCGCGCTCACCATGCGCCTGTTCGCGAACATGCTGGCCGGGCACATCGTCATCTTCTTCTTGTTGGGCCTCATCTTCCTGATGAGCCCGGGCATGGCGCTGGTGTCGGTGCCGATGGCCATCGGCATCTATTTCCTCGAGCTCTTCGTCTGCTTCGTGCAGGCGTACGTCTTCACCATGCTCTCGTCGCTGTTCATCGGCATGTCGGTGGCGATGGGCCACCACGCGCAAGACGACGCGGCCGAGCACGCCGAAGGCCACGCGCCCGCGCATGGCCCGGCGCACGCGCTGCCGAACGCGAAGGTGGCGTCCTAGGAGAAAACCTTGGCCGCCAGCCGGCCGACAGAACCCGGGAGCCCGAAAGCCTTCCGGAGGTAGCACCCGATGGGCCAGACGACCCCCCCGAGAAGTGGGTCACGACGCAGTGAAAAGGACGCCTCGCACATGGACCACCTTGGACTCGCATTCTTCGGCGCCGGAATCGGCGCCGGCATTTCCATTCTTGGAGCCGGCATTGGCATCGGCCGCCTGGCCGCCGCGGCGATGGACGGCACCGCCCGGCAGCCGTCAGCGGTCGGCGACATCCGCACCTCGATGATTATCGCCGCGGCGCTCATCGAAGGCGTCACCCTGTTCGCCCTGGTCGTCTGCATCATCTTGGCTACGAAAGCGGTCTAGTGTCTTTCGGGCGGTGGCGCTGGCTTGCCGTCGGCGCCGCTGTCCATTGACGAGGAACCCTCATGTCGATGTCGCCCCTCTTCGCTACCGACCTCACCACCATTCAGCCGGGCCTCATCTTCTGGACCATCGTCACCTTCGTGCTGGTGGCGCTGGTGCTGCGCGCCAAGGCCTGGAAGCCCATCCTCCAGGTGGTGGAAGAGCGCGAGAAGGCCATCCACAACGCCATCGAGTCGGCCAAGCGCGAACGGGCCGAGGCCGAGAAGCTGCTCGACGCGCAGAAGCACGCCATCAACGAGGCGCGCCGCGAGGCCGCCGACATGATGCGCAAGAACACCGCGGACATGGAGAAGTTCCGCGACGAGCTGATGGCGAAGAGCCGCAAAGAGGCCGACGACCTGAAGGCCGACGCGGCCCGGGCCATCGCCGACGAGAAGAGCAAGGCCATCGCCCAGGTGAAGGCCGAGGCGGTCGGTTTGGCGCTGTTGGTCGCGGAGAAGCTGCTCTCCGAGCGGCTGGACGACGAGCGCCACCGGAAGCTGGCCGAGCAGTTCATCGCCGACCTGCCCGCGCAGGCCGCGCGGGCTCAGCAGTAGCGAAGGCGCGTCGTGGGACTTTCCATCGGCATCGTCGGGCTGCCCAACGTGGGCAAGTCCACGCTGTTCAACGCCCTGTCGGCCGCGGGGGCGGCGGCGGCGAACTACCCGTTCTGCACCATCGAGCCGAACGTGGGCGTGGTGCCGGTGCCGGACGAGCGGCTGGCGAAGCTGGCCGACCTGTACAAGCCCGTGCGCACGCTCTACGCGACGCTCGAATTCGTCGACATCGCCGGGCTGGTTCGCGGGGCGTCGAAGGGCGAGGGGTTGGGCAACCAGTTTCTCGCCAACATCCGCCAGGTGGACGCGGTCCTGTACGTCCTGCGCTGTTTCGTGGACGACAACGTCACCCACGTCGAGGGCAGCGTGAACCCGGCCCGCGACAAGGACGTGGTGGACACCGAGCTGTGCCTGAAGGACTTGGAGACGGTGGACAAGCGCCGCGAGAAGACGCAGCGCTCGGCCAAGGCGCCCGGCAAGGAAGGCGAGCTGGCGAAGGCCGAGCTGGTGCTGCTCGAGAAGCTGAAGGCCGGCCTCGACACGGGCACGCCGGTGCGGGCCCAGGGGCTGACCTCGGACGAGCGCCTGGCGCTGGCCGACCTGTTCCTGTTGACGGCGAAGCCGGTCCTGTACATCGCCAACATCGCCGAGGGGCAGTTGGGCAAGGAATCGACGGACGCCCTGGTGAAGCAGGTGGTGGACATCGCGGCGAAGGAAAGCGCCGAGTGCGTGGTGCTGGCCGCGGCCATCGAGGCCGAGATTCAGCAGTTGCCGCCCCCCGAGCGCACCCCATTCCTCGAGAGCGTGGGGCTGACCGAGCCGGGCCTCGACAAGGTGGTGCGGGCGAGCTACCGGCTGCTCGGGCTGCAGACCTTCTTCACGGTGGGCACCGACGAGTGCCGGGCTTGGACCGTCAAGAAGGGCTGGAAGGCCCCGCAGGCCGCGGGCGTCATCCACACCGACTTCGAGCGCGGCTTCATCAAGGCCGAGGTGTTCGCCTGGAACGAGCTGCTCGAGCTGGGTTCGGAGGCCGCGCTGCGCGACAGGGGGCAGTTGCGCATCGAGGGCAAGGAGTACGTCGTCAAGGACGGCGACTGCATGCACTTCCGCTTCAACGTCTAGGGCGGCCTGCGCCTCGCGCGGCCGGGGGCTATTCGTTTCGCATGTGCACGCTCGCGGTCGCCTTCCGGCCCCAAGAGGCCTTCCCGCTGGTGGTGGCGGCGAACCGGGACGAGAGGCTCGACCGGGCGGCCAGCCCCCCGCGCCTGTGGCCGGGGGCGGTGCCGTTCGTGGCGCCCCGGGACGAGGTGGCGCACGGCACCTGGCTGGGGCTGAACGCGAGGGGCCTGTTCGTCGGCATCACCAACCGTTTCGGAGCCAGCGCCGACGGCGCGCGCGAGTCGCGGGGCACGCTGGTGACCGAGGCACTGGTGCAGCCCGGAGCGACGGCGCTGCATCGGGCGCTGGCCGACCTGCCGGCCCGGCGCTTCAACGCCTTCCACCTGCTCTACGCCGACCGCGAGGCGGCCTACGTCACCTGGTCGGACGGAGCGGTGGTGCGGCACGAAGTCCTTCCGCCCGGGCTGCACGTGGTCACCGAGCGCAGCCTGGGGGGCGACGACCGGTCGCGGGGCGAGTGGGTGCGCGCGGGCTACGCCGAGCTCGGGGCGCGCCACCCGCCGGCGCCCGAGGTGCTGCAGCGGTTGTTGTCGAGCCACGGAGAAGAGCCGCTGGGGGGCACCTGCATTCACGTGCCGGCGTTCAACTATGGCACCCGCTCGTCGATGGTGCTGTTCCTGGCGCGCGGTTGGGCAGAGACGCGGCTGTGGTGGGCGGAAGGGCCTCCCTGCCGCACGCCGTACGTCGAACTGCCCGAGTGGGTGCGGGCGTTGGACGCCGCGTCGCGACCGGAGCCGTGACGGGCGCGGGCTGCCCCGCGTCATCGCAGAAGCG
>JAHFDQ010000189.1 GCA_023248915.1 Archangiaceae bacterium
GGCAGCTCGAGGCTGGGCGGGCCGAGGTTCGAAGCCATTCGCGCCGATGCCCAGGGCTTCGTGCTCCAGTTCAGCCGGAAGATGAAGGGCGAGCTGCACCGCGGCGGCGAGGTGATGGACCTGGGAAAGGCCACCGGAGGCTGCGTGTCGCTGAAGCGGAACGACTTCGCGTGGGTCGACCTGGGGGGCATCGTCCTCGAGGTCTCCTTCCAGCCCGTGCCCAAGACGGTAGTCGTTCCGCTGACCGAGAGGCTGGACTTCACCGCGCTCAACTCCTTCCTGATGATGGCTTTTCTGGGAGCGCTCTTCGTCATCAGCGCGCTGAACCGCGGGCTCGAAGGCGAGGCGTACCCCGACGAGCTTTCGGGCAACCCAGCGCGAATCGTCAGGCTGATGCCCAGGCCGCCCGCCAGCAGGACGCTCGACCCGCTCGCCCGGAAGAAGGAAGGCCCGAGCGAGGCGGCCGCCAAGCACCGCGACGCCGAGGGGAAGATGGGACAGAAGGACGCACCACAGCGCACTTCGCAGGCCGCGCCTCGAGGCGACCCGAAGGACGATGACCAGACGCGCAGGCTCGTCCGGAAGATTTTCGGGTCCGAGGGTTACGCCGTCTCGACGCTCTTTGGACAGAAGGGGCTGGGCGGTCCCCTGAAGGCCGCGATGGGCAACCTGCTGGGCCTCACCCAGGGCGACGCGAAGGGCTTTGGCGGCCTCGGGCTGCGCGGCACGGCCTCCGGTGGCGGTGACCTCGGCGACAGCGTCGGCATCGGTGTCATCGGCACCCACGGCCGTGCCGGTGGCGCCGACACCTATGGGGACAGGGCCGGAGTCCTTACCCCGAGGAAGGAGGAGGTTCTGCCCCTGACACCGCCCGACACTCTCGTCACCTCGCTGCTCGACAAGGACCTCATTCGCAGGGTCATCCACGCGCATCGAGACCAGGTTCGCTACTGCTACGAAACCCAGCTCATTCGATTTCCCAATTTGGACGGGAAGGTGACGGTGAAGTTCGTCATCACCGGCTCGGGGGCGGTGGCTTCGTCGCTGGTCGCCGAGTCGACGGCCGACAACGCCGAACTCGAGCGCTGCGTGGCGACCCACGTCAGGTCGTGGCAGTTTCCTAAGCCCAAGGGCGGGGGCACGGTGACCGTCACCTACCCGTTCCTCTTCAAGCGGTCAGGCGAGTAGCCACGCGGCCGACGACGCGCGCCGCTACAGTTCGACGGCCGCTGGCCCGGCGCGGCGGTTTCAGGGCTCTGGCCGAAGCCAAGCCGCACCTCTGTTTCTTCCGAGGGGAGATTCGGAAGTGCGGCATGGCTTTGGCCAGTGCCTCGAAAATCGAGCGCCGAGGGTGCCCCAAGGTTCCGGCCGAAGCTGCCTGCGCGGGCACCGGGACTCCCTTCCCCCTACGAGAAGACGGCCGCCGAGCCCGGCCTGTGCACGTTGGTGACCCAAGGCGACGTCTGGAGTAGCTTCCGTCGGCATGAATCGGACCTCGCTCTGGGTCGCTCTCGCCGTGTCGGCCGCCGTCGCCCCAGCTTCCTCGTTCGCGCAGGCCAAGGTCGCGCCGGCGAAGGTGCTGAAGGACAAGGAAGCGGTCACCTACAAAGAGGTCGAGCGGGGCTTCTACCTCGGCGCGACGGCCGGCCCCTGGTATCTGCTGAACGCCCCGGCGAGCCACGGCCCCACGCCGTTCTCGCCCGGCCTGATGACGCAGGTCGAGATCGGCACCGACATCGGCGAACGGCTCTCGGTGGCTGTCTTCGTCGAGGGAGCCACCAACAGCGCGGGCTCGGACTACCTCGGCAAGTCCAACCCTCCCGGCACCGCGTCGGGCGATTTCTCGTCCATCACCCCCGGCGCGGTGGTGCGCGTCGCCGCCGTCGGCTTCCCCGACGCGCAGGACGTCGAACGCACCTGGGTGTACGTCCGCGCCGGAGCGGGGGTCGTCATCTTCTCTCCGAAGACGCTTCTGCCCGACCCGGACATCATGGTGTTCGCGGGCCCCGGGGTCGAGTACCACACGCGGTTGCGGCATTTTTCAGTCGGGCTCGAAGTGACCGGCGCGTTCCTGCTGACCAGCGGGAGCGTTGGGTTCGCGATCTCGCCGAATTTGCGGTACGCGTTCTAGCGCCGCCGCGCCCAGACGAGGGGCGGCGCTCGACGAGGGTACACCCGTGACGAACGACAGACGAGACGGACCGGGAAGCTCCCGGCCTGGTGGCGACCGCGGTTCTAGCCGCGGGCCGGGTGCCGGCAGGGGCGGCGGACAGGGTGAGCGCGGGCCCGGCGGAGGCAGGGGCGGCGAACGGGGAGGGCGAGGGGGGCCGCGCGGCCGTGGTGGCCGGCGCGACGACCGCGAGGGCGGGAGCTCCGGAAGCGCCAGCTACCGCGTCGTGTCCGAACTGCCGGCGCTCGAGAAGGCGCTGTCGGCCAACGAATTCGCGCGCCAGAAGCAGCCGCTCGAGGACGTGCTGAAGGCGCTCAGGCCCTTGCACCTGACGTCGCTCGAACAACTCGACCTCGCCACCCGCGGGCGGCTCATTACCACGCTCGCGCGCGTGGGTCGGCAGACGAAGCCGGCTCCCGCCGCGCCCGCCGAGGCCGGCGCTTCGGCCGGAGCGGAAGGAGCTCCAGGTGCCGCGGGCGACGCGGGCGGGGTTGCCGCCTCCGCGCCTTCACGCGAATCGTCTGCCGATGCGTCTGTCGTCGCCGGAACGCCCGGCGGAGTGCCCCCGACCGACGCCGCAGCGTCCGAATCCTCAGGAGATCGCGCGCGAGCCGGTGAAGGCGCTGCCGCCGCAGCTCCCGGAGAGAGCTCCGCGGGGGCGACCGCTGCTCAAGCCCCGGGAGCTGCTCCCGCCAGTGCCGCCGAACCCTCCGCAGCCGATGCGCCCGGCACCGCTCTGGCGAGCGCCACTGAATCTGGCGCCGTTCCCGGAGCAATCGCCCCCGATGGCTCGGTTGGCACTGCCCTGGGCGAAGGCGGGGAGGGAGTGGGTGCCTCGACGCAAGTCGGCGACGTCGGCTCCGCGGCACCGGCAGAAGCAGGTCAGTCCGCGGCGTCGCCGAAGCATCGCCCTCCGCGGCCTCCCGCGCCTCCGGTAGACCCGAAGCTGGCCGCCTACCAGGACGTCATGTTCCTCGTCGGCTCGATCTGGCGGGCCGTCGGCGAAGAATCGCGCGCTGCCCTCGCCTTCGCCTCGTCAGGCCGGAGGGCCGACCAGGCCGAAGCGGTGAAGCTGCTCAAGAAGACCGGCGACTGGCAGGAAGAGGCCAACGTCCTCGAGGCCCAGAAGCGCACGCGCGACGCCGCCCGCCTGCACGAGAAGCACGACTCGCACGCCGAAGCGGCGCGCCTGTTCGAGGCCGGGGGCGACGTGAAGTCGGCGCTCAGGTGCGCCCTGGCCGCCAAGGACTTCGCCCTGGCGCGCAAGCTGGCCGAGTCGCTTCCCCCCGCCGAAGCGCAGCCCGAGCTCGAGAAGGCCGGCGCGTGGGAACTGCTGATGGAACGGTATGTCGCCGCCCGCGACTTCGACAACGTCGCTCGGCTGTACGAGCGAGCCCGCCAGCACGACCAGGCAGCCCTCGCCTGGGAACGCGCCGGAAAGCTGGCCAACGCGCGAAAGGCCTACGAAAGGGCCCGGGACTCACAAGGGGCCGCGCGGGTGCGCGACCTCGAGGTCGAGAAGCTGGTCGCCCGGGGAGATCGCCTCGGGGCCGCGGTGCTGCTCGTCGCGGCGGGGCTGAATGCCCGCGCCGTCGAGACGCTGCAGGCGCTGCCCGCCACCAAGGCCTTTCGCTTCCTGCAGAAGGTGAAGCTCGACGCCGAGGCTTTGGCGCTCGCCCAGGTTGAAATCACCCGCGCGGACGAGGGAAAGCGCCTCGGAGACAAGGCCCGCTGGCTCGAGCTGCTCGGCGACACCGCCGCGGCCGCCGAGGCCTGGGAAAAGGCGGAGCGAAAGGACAAGGCGCTGGGGCTCTATGAGCAGCTCGGAAACTGGCAGCGCGCCGCCGAGCTCGCCGAGGCGCTCGGCCACCACGACAAGGCCATCGAGCTCTTCCACCGCGCCGGCGACAAGGCCAACGCGGCCCGTGTGGCGTCCTTGCCGAAGCCCCCGCCCGCGCCCGCGCCGACCGCCGAGGCTCCCCCCGCCGAAGCCGGCCCGGAAGCTCAGAGCACCTAGGCTATTGCCGGGCAGGAAGGCCAGTGTTTTTCGGGGGTTGAAGTTGCTTACACGATTGCCGGGGTGGGGTTCCGAACGATAGAGTCCGCACCCCAGTCCATGGCAAGCGGTACGCAACAGCGCGCCGGAGACGGCCCGGCAGGCCAGGCCTTCGCCGAGGCTGTCTCTTCGCTCGAAAAGGCCGGTCGCTTCGAAGAGCTGATTCGGCTCTACGAATCGCGATCGCGGGAAGTCGTGTCGAGCGACGAGGCGCGCCTGGTGCTCACCCGGGCGGCCGACCTGTCTCGCGACCGGCAGAAGAACTCGGCGCGGGCCGAAGAGCTCTACCTGCGCGCGCTCGCGTTCGACTCGCGCTCGGTCGACCCGCTGGTGGGGTTGCGCGTCCTCTACGAGCAGCGGCAGGACCATGCTTCGGCCGCCGACGTGCTCGAGCGGCTGGGGCAGCTTTGCGCCGGGGAAGACGCCGCGGGCTGCTTCCTCCGGGCGGCCGACCTGTACGAGCAGAAGCTCGACCGGCCCGACCGGGCGGTGCTGTGCTGCCAGCGGGCCGCCCGGGCCGCCCCGCGCGAGCGCCGGGCCTACCGCCGCGCCCGGGCGTTGTTCCTGGCCGAAGGCCACTTCGCCCCCGCCTTCGATTCGCTCGAGCGCGAGCGCGCCGCGCTCGGAAACGAGGCGATGGCGGGCGAGTACCTCGCCTTCGCGGCGTTGCTCGCCGACGACCCGTTCCTTCACCCGCTGGCGAACCGCGCCATCGCCATCGCCGAGGGGCTCGAACCGTCCAACCCGCTCGTGCCGCAGCAGAAGGCGGCGCTCTGGGCCCTGGCCGAGACCTGGCGCGAGCGCGTGCGCTCGCTGCGTTCCGCGGCGCTCGAAGAGCGCGACCGGAAGAAAGCGGCGTGGCTGTCCTTGCTGGTGTCCAAGCAGTTCGCCTTCTTCGACCAGAGCGCGACCGGGAAGATCCGCGAGTCGCTCGACCGCTGCTTTCTGCTGTGGCCAGCGATGCCCGCGGCGCTCGGACTGCTCGAACAACTGGCCGAAGCCGAGGGCGACTTCCGGAGCTGCGCCGAGCACCTCGAGAAGTTGGCCGGTGACGCGCGCGAGCGCGGCGCCCAGGCCGACTACTGCTTGCGCCTGGGCACGCTGAAGCTGACGCGACTGAAAGACGCCCCCGGGGCGCTGGCCGCCTTCGAGCGCGCCGCTGCCGCCGACCCGTCCCGGGCAGACGCGGCCAGCCTCGCCGCAGAGCAGCTCTTCGAGGCCGGCCGGGCCGCCGACGGCATCGCCCTGCTCGAGAAGTACCTGGCCGGCCTGCGCGATCGTCCCGACCTGGTGGCGATGCACCTGCGCCTGGCCAACCTGTGCAGCGAACAGGCGAAGAACCCGACGGCGGCCCGCGAGCACCTAGAGGCGGCCTTCCGGCTCGACCCGGGCAACGCCCTCACCGCCTTCCGCCTGGCGCGCTTCTACGTCGAGGGCGGGGCCCATGATCTCGCCGCCCCGCTGCTCGAACTCGCGACCTGCGCGCCGCGCGAGGTGGTTGAGCGCGTTGCCCTGTGCGAGACGGTGGCGGCGGCCTTCGAACATGCGGGCGACGCCAAGCGCGCCTACGGAGCGCTGGCGCTCGCCTTCGCGCTCGACCCGGCCCGCCCGCAACTGCTGACCGCGCTCAAGGGCGCAGCCGGGCGCGCTGGCGCGAACGAACAACTGGCTCAGGCGTTGAGGCGTGCCGCCGCGGCCGTGCCGGCCTTCGCCCTCGAGGCCTGGCGCGCCACCGCCGAACTCTCTGCCGGCCCCCTGGCCCGCCCGGCCGACGCGGCCGCCGCCTTGAAAGAGGTCCTCGCGCTCGCCCCGGGCGACCCGGCGGCGTCCGAGGCGCTCGCGGCGCTCGAGAGCGCGTCGGCCGTGCTGGCCGAGTCGCCCGAGGCCTTGGAGGCCGAGGCGCGGCGGCTCGAAGCCACCGCCGCCGACGCCGCGGCGGCCGCGGCCGTCTACCGGAAGCTCTTGGCCCTCCGTCCCGAGGACACCGCCACCTTGAGGCGCCTCGGAGCCGCCTGCGCCGCCCAGTCGCGCTGGGACGAGGTGGCCGCCGTCGCCCGGCGCCTGATGGAACTCGCCGCGACTCCCGCCGAACGCAACGAGTGGCGCGGGAGGCTGGCGCAACTGTGCGCCGAGCGGCTCGGGCGCAAGGACGAGGCGGCGGACCTCTTCCTGGCCCTTGTAGCCGAGGGCGCAGCGAGCGGCGCCGTCTTGGCCGCCCTCGAGCGCCTGGCCGCCCAGGGCGTGCGTCGGGGAGAAATTTCCCAGGCCCTGGCGCCCCAGTACGCCAAGGGGCGCGACTGGCAGCGGCAGGCGGCTTCACTCCTCGTACAGCTCTCCACGGTTCAGGACTTGGCCGAGCAGAAGCGGCTGCTCGCGCTCCTGGCCGACACCAGCGAGAAGCGCCTGGCCGACAGCAGGGCCGCCTTCGACTTCTGGCTGAAGGGCCTGCGCCTCGACCCGACCGACGCGGTGTTCCGCGCCGAGGCCTTGCGGCTCGGCCGCGACCTGAAGGCCCACGCCGAGCTGGCGCGCCTCTTGGCCGACCTCGGGGCCTCGCTCGGCGACCCGGCGCTGGGCGCGGCGCTCTTGCGCGAAGCAGCCAACCTCGCCGAGGAAGGGCAGGCCATCGACGACGCGGTGGCCGCGCTCAACACCGCGCTGGCCAAGACGCCCGACGACCCCGCCACCCTGGCCCACCTGGTGCGGCTGACCTTCCAGACGCGCCGCTTCCTCGAGTGCGAGCCGGCGCTCCGGCGCTCGCTGCTCGTGGCCGACGGGCCCGAAAAGGCGGCGCTGTACGTGAAGCTCGCCGATGTGGACGCCGAGTTGCAGCGGCCCCGCGAAGCGGCGCAGGCTCTCGAAGAGGCCATGCTGGCCGGGGCGCCCGAGGCCGACCACCTGCCGCGCCTGTGCCAATTGCTCGAGCAGGGAGGCCGCCCGGCAGAGCTGGTAGTCGCCCTGGGCCGGCAGCTGGCGCTGGCGGAGAAGGCGGGCGACAAGGACGCCGCTGCGCGGCTGGCGCTCCGGCGCGCCCAGGTGCTCGAGTCCGACGCGGGCACTCGGGGTGAGGCCGTCAAGCGGTACGCCGAGGTGCTGGCGCAAAAGCCCAGCGACCCCGATGCGACCGCGGCCCTCGAGCAGCTCCTCACCGACGAGGTCTGCCGCGAAGACGCCGCGCGCGCCTTGCTGGCTGTGTACGAGGCGGCGAACAACCACCGCAAGGTGGTGCAGGCGCTGGCGGTCATCGCCTTGGCGTCCAACGACGCGGGTGAGAAAGTGGCGGCCCTACGGCGCGCTGCGGTGGTGCACGGCGAGCACCTGCGGCAACCCGACCAGGCGTTCGTCGCGCTGGCGGCGGCGCTGCGCCTGGCGCCGGCGGACCTGGCGCTCTTCACCGAGGCCAAGAAGGCCGCCGAAGAGGCCGACCGGCTCGACCTGTTCGCGGACGTGGTTTCCGAGGTGGTCGAGACCGCGGGCCCTACGGCCGGGCTGCTCTTGCGCGAGCTGGCCGAACTCTACGAGCGCAAGCTCGACGACCGGGCGGGCGCGGCGCGCGCGCTGGCGCGGGCGCTCGCCCTCGACCCGAAGAGCGTCGAGGCGCTCGAGTCGCTGGCCCGCCTGCACCGGGCGGGCGAGGCCTGGGCCGACCTGGCCGACGTGCTCGACCGCCTCGCCACCCTCGAACCCGACCTGGCGAAGAAGTCGGTGCTGTGGCGCGAGGCCGCCGCGCTCCAAGAGCAGCGGTTGGGGTCGAAGGAAGGGGCGGTGGCGAGCTGGCGCCACATCGCCGCGCGCGACCCGCTCGATCGCGAGGCCGCCGCCCAACTCGACCGGCTCTACGCCGAATTGGGCAAGCCCGCCGAGCAGGCCTTTGCCGTCGAGCTGCGCCGCCACCAGGAAGGCGCCAGCCCCCAGGGGCGCGAGCTGGCCTTCCGCCTGGCCGAGCTGCGCAAGGGCCCGCTGCACGACGCCGGCGGGGCGCTGGCCCTCTACCGGCAGATACTCGAGGAGGACCCGGCTCACGACGGCGCCAGGGCCGCGCTCGAAGAATGGGTCCGCCAGGGTAGTCCTGACAGCTCCGAGGCGATGGAAGCGCTCGACCCGGTGCTGGCGCGCTCGGCCGAGCACTCCCGCCGCATCGAGCTTCGCGAGGCGCTGCTCGCCACCGCCCCGGCCGGCGAACGGCTGCGGCTGTCGGGCGAGATTCGGGCCATCTTCGAGCGCGACCTGGGCCAGCCCCAGGCAGCCTTCCTGGTCGCGCTGCGCGCCTACTCGGAAGGGAACGACCGCGAGGCCATCCAGCCCGAGCTCGAACGGTTGGCCAAGGAATCGGGGTCTTTCGAAGAGCTGGCCGAGATCTTCGAGACCACCGCGCAGCCGATGCCCGCCGACGACCCGGCGAAGGCCGCCTTGGTGCGCCGATCGGCCGAGTTGCGCGAGCAGTTGTCGCAGGGAGACGAGGCGGCGCGCCTGTGGAAGGAAGTGCTCTCCATTCTGCCGCAGGACCGCCAGGCCCTCGACAGCCTGAGCCGCCTGTACCACCGCGCCAAGAACGCGAAAGACTTGTCGCTCGTCTACACCCGGAAGGCGCAGCTCGCGGTCGACCCGGCCGAGCGGCGGGCGTTGCTGCTGCAGGCGGCGGAAGCCTACGAGGCGGCCGGCGACGACGCCACCGCCCTAGAGGCGGCAAGGGCCACCCAGTCCCTGAAGAAGGGGCAGGACGCCCTGGTGTTGCTCGAGCGCCTGTACGGTCGGGCCCACCGGTTTCTCGACCAGGCCGACGCCCTCGAGCAGCTCGCCGCCGAAGCCTCCGACGCCGACGCCCGGTGCGCCCACCTCGCGAAGCGGGCGGCGCTGCTCGAACGCGAAGGCAGGGGCGAGGAGGCCCTGGCGGCCTTCCAGGGCGTGCTCGAGCTCTTGCCGCTCGACCCCGCGACCGTCGCCGGCGTCGAGCGGCTGTTCGCCCTCGAAGCCACCCGCCCAGCGGCCGCGCGGCTACTCGAGCGCATCTACCGGAAACAAATTGACCCGAGGAAGCTGGTCGACGTGCTCGAGGTGCTGGTGAGCTCGGCCGACCCGAAGCCCAGGAGCCTGCTCTTGACCGAAATCGCTACGTTGCGGGACGGCCTCGGCGAAAAGGCGCCCGCGTTCGCCGCGCGCCTGAAAGTGTTCGCCGAGAACCCCGAAGACCGCGAGACGCGCGCCGAGCTCGAACGGCTCGCGGCCGAGACCGGCGCGTTCGAAGACCTGGTCGCCGCCTACGAAGGCACGCTCGCGTCCGGAGTGAAGGAACCGCTGGCCGCCGAGCTGTGGCGGCGCCTGGCCGAGCTGTACGGCGAGAAGCTCTCGCGCCCCGACCTGGCGGCGCGCTGCTGGACCGAGGTGGCCCGGCGCGAACCAAAGAACGTCGAGGTGCTCGAGGCGCTCTCGCGCATCTACCGCAAGGTGTCGGCCTTCAAAGAGCTTGCGCAGGTGATGCGCCGGCAGGTAGCGCTCGAACCGAACCAGGCCGGGCAGGTGAACCTGCTGTTCGAACTGGCAAACCTGGCGGAAGAGACGCTGGTGGACAAGGCGCTGGCGGCCACCTGCTACCAGGAAGTGCTCGAGCGCCGGCCCGACGACCCGAACGCCATGAAGTTTCTCGGCCGCGTGCTGGCCGAGACCGAACGGTACCCCGAGCTGGTGGCGTTGCTGGAACGCGAGATCGACGCGACCGAGCGGCGGGGCGCCGCCGAAGAAGCGCTCGAGCTCAGGGTTCGGCTGGGAAGGCTGCGCCAGGCCCGGCTGAACGACGCGCGCGGGGCGATGGCCGATTTCCAGGAAGTGCTGCGAAAGCGCCCCGGGCACCCCGGCGCGATCGGGGCGCTGGAAGAGATTGTCCGGGCCG
>JAHFDQ010000190.1:0-8796 GCA_023248915.1 Archangiaceae bacterium
GTCGTCACCGGCGTCGCCGGCCGCATGGGCGGCACCCTCGTGCGCATGGTGCGCGAGGAAGAGGGAATGGAATTGGTGGGCGGCACCGAGCGCCCCGGAGCCCCGTGGATAGGCCTCGACCTGGGGCTGGCGGTGCGGCAGGGGCCGCTCGAGGTCGCGGTCAGCGACGACCTGGGGGCGGCCCTCGCGGCGCGCCCGGCCGACGTGGTCATCGACTTCACCACCGCCGAGGCCAGCGCCGCCCACGCCCGTGCCTGTGCCGAGCGGGGAGTGGGGCTGGTGGTGGGTTCGACCGGCTTCGACGCCGCGGCCAAGGCCGAGGTGGCGCGTGCCGCGACGCGGGTGCCGGTGGTGATGGCGCCCAACATGTCGGTCGGGGTGAACCTCGTCCTCGAGGTGGCGGCTCACCTGGCCCAGGTGCTGGGGTCGGGCTTCGACATCGAGATTCTCGAGACGCACCATCGGGACAAGAAAGACGCCCCTTCGGGGACGGCGCTGCGCCTGGCCGAGGTGATCGGCGCCGCCATCGGGCGCGGTTCGGATTGCGTCCGGGTGGCCCGCGAGGGGCAGATCGGCGAACGGCCCCGGCTCGAGATCGGCATCCAGTCGCTCCGCGGCGGCGACGTGGTGGGCGAGCACACGGTGCTGTTCCTCGGCGAGGGCGAACGGGTCGAGCTCACCCATCGCGCCACCAGCCGCGATCAGTTCGCCAAGGGGGCGGTGCGGGCCGCGCGCTGGGTCGCGGGCAAGAAGCCGGGCCTCTACGACATGCACGACGTGCTGGGGCTGAGACCCTGAAGGAGTCGCCGTGCGGTACGCGCGATTGCTCGTGGGAGCGGTTGCCCGGTACGGGGTGCTCGAGGGCGACGAGTGGATGCTGCTCGACGGGGCGCCGTGGGCGGGCGGCCGGCCGACGCCCGACCGGCTGGCCACGCGGGGTGCGGTGCTGCTGGTGCCGTCGGGGGCGTCGAAGGTGGTGGCGGTGGGGCAGAACTACCGCAAGCACTGCGAGGAAATGGGCAAGCCCGTCCCCGACGAGCCGCTGCTCTTCTAGAAGCCCTCGACCGCGCTCAACGCCGTTGGACGGCCCATCTTGCTGCCTCCCGAGAGCCGCGAAGTTCACTACGAGGCCGAGCTCGGCCTGGTGATTGGCAAGCGGCTGCGCCGCGCCTCGGAAGCAGACGCGGCGGCCGGCATCTTCGGGCTGACCTGCATGAACGACGTGACCGCCCGTGACATCCAGCGGCGCGAGGTGCAGCACACCCGGGCGAAGAGCTTCGACACCTTCGCCTGCGCGGGCCCCTGGGTGGAGACCGAGCTGTCGCCGGCCGACCTGCGAATTCGCTGCCGGGTGAACGGCGCGACGCGGCAGGACAGCCGCACCTTGGACATGATTTTTCCGCCCGCCCGCCTGGTGGCCTTCATCTCGAGCGCGATGACGCTGCTGCCGGGCGACCTGGTGACGACCGGCACGCCGTCGGGGGTGGGGCCGCTGGCCGCGGGAGACTTGGTCGAAGTGGACATCGAGGGAATCGGTGTGCTCTCGAACCCGGTTCAGTCTGCGTCGTGAGCGACGCGGTCTACATCGGCCTCGGGTCGAACCTGGGCGACCGGGAACGGCACCTGCGCGACGCCCTGGCCGCCCTGTCGCGCATCGACGCGGTGGCGGTCCTCGGCTGCTCGTCGCTGTACGACTCGGCTCCGGTCGGGCCGGCGCAACCCCGGTATCTGAACGCGGTGGCCAAGCTCGAGTGCTCGCTGGGCCCCCAGAGGCTCCTCGGCATTCTCCACGAGATCGAGAAGGACCTGGGCCGCGAGCGCCGCGAGCGGTGGGCGCCGCGCCCCATCGACCTCGACATCTTGATGTGGGACGAGCACGTGGTCGCCGAGGCGAGCCTCCAGGTGCCGCACCTGGAAATGCACAAGCGCCGCTTCGTGCTCGAGCCGCTGTGCGAGCTCGAACCCGACCTCTTGCACCCGTTGCTTGGCGCCACGGTGTGCGAGCTGTTAGCAAGGTGCCCGCACCAGGACGTCGTCAGGCTGGACTCGGACCACTGGTGCGGCGTCTGGCAGGAGCTGACCGAATGACGAAGCAAGCCGTCGTCTTGGGGTGCGTCGCGGCCCTCGCGCTGTCTGCCGCCGCTCAGGCGGAAGAGCTTCCGCCCGGACACCCGCCGCTCGACCAGCTCGCCGGCAAGAAGGCGCCTCCGCTGCCGGCCGGTGGGCAGACTTCGCTGCCGTCCGGGCACCCCGCGGTGGGGACCGCCGCGACGGCTCCCGAAGCGCAGCCCTCCGAGCAGGAGCTCTTGAAGCAGCTCGACGCCGCGAAGGGGCTGAAGGAATCGGAGAAGCCCTACGAGGTGTCGGGCGCGCTGGGAAAGCTGTACTACGGCCGGGCCCGCTACAAGGACGCTGCCGACTTCCTCGACCAGGCAGTCCGCGCGGCCGAACCCACCCGGACGTTCTACCTCGAGCAGCGCCGGAAGGCGCTAGCCGCCAAGAAGCCCCTGCCGAACAGCGTCGCCGGCTGCGAGCGGACCGAAAGCGCGACGCTGTCGTCGCTGACCGCCGCCGCGCGCGAGAAGGCGAAGGCCGGCGACCCGGCCGCGGGGGCTTCCTGCGCGCTCGTCGCGCTCGGGCCGGTGCGCGAGTCCTATGCCATGCTTGCGAACGCCCGGTACCTGGGAGGCGACGCGGCCGCCGCCCTGGCCGCGCGCGACCGGCAGCTCGAGACGTTCGACGGCGACACCGAGGCGCGCTTCGCGCGCGCCGCCATGCTGCTCGACGCGCACGGCGACGACGTAAAGGCGCTCGCCCGGGCCAAGGCGGATTTTTCGACGGTGGTGAAGCTCGACGCGGCTGGGGCGAGAGGAACCCGGGCTCAGGCCTTCCTGGACCGGGTGGATCGGGCGCTCGCCGCCGGCGGGCTGACCGCCCTGGTCGGCAAGGAAGCCGAGGCGAGCAGGGCGGCAGCGCCCGCCGCCACGGCGGCTCCGGCAGCCGCGCGCGACGAGGTGGTCATCACCCCGCAGATGATGGAAGCGGTGAAGAACACCGAACGCACGCCCGAGCTCGAGGCCGGCTTCCTGAAGTTGCTGGACGAGGCCGAGGAACACCTGGCGCGCGGCCGGTACCAGGAAGCCCTGTCGAACTGCGCCCGGGTGGTGCCGTTCGAACCGGACAACGCCCGCGCCAAGTCGAGCATGGCCTGGGCGCTGGTGCAGTTGGACCGCCAGCCGATGGGCGACCGGGTGTGGGGCCTGGCGGTCGGCGCCGATCCCTCGGCGCTCGAGAGGTTGGGCGACGTGCTGAAGACGAAGGGTGATTCGGTTGGAGCGAAGCGCCTGTGGGCGAAGCTCGCCCAGTCGGCGCCTTCCTATGCCAGCAGCTCGAAGCTGGGCGAGAAGCTGAAGTAGCCGTTCACCCTGGGCGCAGCGAAGCGCAGTCGATGGGCCCCCGACACTGGGCCCGCGGCTGGCTCAGAACAGCCGCGCGGCGAGAAGATCTTGCACGTCGAGCAGGCCGACCGCTTTGCCGTCGGCGTCCACCACAGGCAACTGGTCGACCTTTGCCTCGCGCATCGCCGCCGCGGCCGCCAGCACCAGCTCTTCCGGGCCCACGCAGCGGGGGTGAGCGCCCATCACCTCGCGCACGCGCAGGTCGAAGTCGGTGTGCCCGCGCTCGACCAGCCGGCGCAGGTCGCCGTCGGTGAAGATGCCGACCAGCCGGCCTGAGGCGTCGACGACGTTGGTGGCTCCCGGCCGACCGGGCGTGTTGGTCATCACCACCACCGCCTCGGACAGCCGCGCGTTCTCGCGCACCCTCGGGTTGGCGTCGCCCGCGCGCATCACCTCGAAGACGCGCATCACCGACCGGCCCAACTGCCCCCGGGGGTGAAGCACCGCGTACTCTTCGCTGGTGAAGTTGCGCGCCTTGACCATCGTCATCGCCAGGGCGTCGCCCACCGCGTGCAGCGCGGCCGACGACGCGGTCGGCACCAGCCCCATCGGGCAGGCTTCGTCGATTCGGCCGATGTCCACCACCACGTCGGCGCCGCGGGCCAGCGCCGACCGCACGTCGCCGGTGATGGCCACCGTCTTCGCCCCCACCCTTCTCAACGACGGCAAGAGGCGGACGATCTCCTCGGTCGCCCCGCTGTTCGACAGGGCCAGCACGACGTCGCCTCGCGAGACGCGCCCCAGGTCGCCGTGGCCGGCCTCGGCCGGGTGCAGGTAGATGGACGGCACCCCGGTCGACGCCAGGGTGGCCGAGAGCTTCTGGGCGATGAAGCCGGGCTTGCCGATGCCTGTGACCACCACGTGGCCCGGGCAGGCGAGCATCAGCTCGACCGCGTCGACGAAGCCCCGGGACAGCCGCGCCCGCATCGACAGAATGGCGTTCGCCTCGGCTTCCAGCACGGTGCGGGCATACTCGAGGTGCTCGGCCGAAGAGCCCTGCCGGGCGCCGCGGCGCGTTGCCTTCACCACCCGCAGCGCGGGCCGTCGGGCGAGCATGGGGCGCTGGCGGGCCATCGGGCGCCTGCCTTTTACACCCGGCTTCGCCCCGGTTGCCACCTTGACGGGGCGCGCTCGGCCGGGCTACGCGGACGGCCCCCCCTGCCAGGAGCCCCGAATGAAGTTCTTCATCGACAGCGCCGACGTGAAAGAGATTCGCGCCGCCCACGCCATGGGGTGCGTCGACGGCGTCACCACCAACCCGTCCCTCTTGGCGAAGGTAGGCCGGGGGCTCGAAGAGACCATCCGGGAAATCTGCTCGATCGTCGACGGGCCGGTCAGCGCCGAGGCGGTGTCGATGACTGCCGAAGAGCTGGTGAAGGAAGGCCGCACCCTGGCCAAGCTGCACCCCAACGTGGTGGTGAAGGTGCCGATGGGCGTCGAGGGGATGAAGGCGACCAAGGCGCTCACCGCCGAGGGCATCAAGACGAACGTGACGCTGGTTTTCTCGCCCAACCAGGCGCTGTTGTGCGCCAAGGCCGGAGCCACCTTCGTGTCGCCCTTCGTCGGCCGGTTGGACGACGTCTCGGAAGACGGCATGGAGATGGTGCGGCAGGTGCTCACCATCTACCGGGCCTACGGGTACAAGACTCAGGTGCTGGTGGCCAGCGTGCGCAACCCGGTGCACGTGCTGCGCGCTGCGATGATGGGAGCCGACGTCGCCACCATTCCGCTCAGCGTCATTCAGCAGCTCGCGCAGCACCCCCTCACGGACGCCGGCATCAAGAAGTTCCTGGCCGACTGGGAAAAAGTGCCCAAACCGAAGTAGTGGCCCTGCTCATTTCGATTGCCTCGGCCCGGGAGGCCGCCTAGATCTTCGTCGCGGCGCGCTGCGTCATGCGCCCTGGAACCTCGAACAGGAGCGGCTCTCGTGAAGATTCTCGTCACCGCGAAGCGGGTGGAAGACCCCGAGTCGAAGATCAAGGTGAAGCCCGACGGCACCGGCATCGTGCTGGAAGGGCTCAAGTACAAGATCAACCCGTTCGACGAGATCGCGGTGGAAGAGGCGCTCAGGCTGGTCGCCAAGTTCCCAGGCGAGGTGGTGGTCGCCTCGGTCGGCGGCAAGGAAGTGCAGGAACAGCTCCGCCACGCCCTGGCGATGGGTGCCACCCGGGCGGTGTGGGTCAACCACACGGGCCCGCTCGACCAGATGGGCATCGCCGCCCTCCTGCAGAAGGTCGCCGAGAAAGAGAAGCCCGACCTGGTCATCCTCGGCAAGCAGTCGATCGACGACGACCAGAACCAGATCGGCCAATACCTGGCCGAGTGGCTCGGCTGGGCCCAGGCCACCTTCGCGTCGAAGGTCGAATCGTTCGAGTCCGACGCCGAGAAGAACAAGGTGCCGGCGCTCACCGTCAGCGCCGACGTCAAGACGGTGCGCGTGGTGCGCGAGGTGGACGGCGGGCTGGCCACCGTCGAGTGCCAGCTTCCGGCGGTCGTCACCGCTGACCTGCGCCTGAACATGCCGCGCTACGCGTCGCTTCCCGGCATCATGAAGGCCAAGAGCAAGCCGATCGAGGAATTGACTCCCGTGGGGCTGGGCGTGGACGTGACGCCGAAGCTCACGGTGACCAAGATGATGGCCCCGCCCGCGCGCAAGGCCGGCATCAAGGTGCCCGACGTGGCCACCCTGGTGCAGAAGCTGAAGACCGAGGCGAAGGTCCTCTAGGCAAACTCACTTCTTCGACAGGAACCGACCATGCCAACCGTTCTCATCGTCGCCGAGCAGCAGCCTGACGGGCACCTCCGCAAGGCCACCTTGAACGCCCTTTCCGCCGGCAAGGCGCTGGCGCAGAAGGTGGGCGCCGAGCTCCACGTCGCGGTTCTGGGCAAGGACGTCGCGAAGGTTGCCGACGAGCTGAAGACGTACGGGCCCAAGGTGGTCCACTCCGGCAGCGCCGCCGGGCTCGAGCACTACATCGCCGAGGCCCACGCCCCGGCGCTGGCCGACCTGGCCACCAGCCTGAAGGCCGACTACGTGGGGGCCGCCGCCACCGCGCAGGGCAAGGACCTGATGCCGCGCCTCGCGGCGCGCCTGAAGGCCGCCATGGCGTCCGAGGTGCTCGGGTTCGAAGGGCAGGGCGCCGACGTGACGTTCACCCGGCCGATGTGGGCCGGCAACGTCATCGCCAGCGTAAAGCTGACCACGCCGGTCAAGGTGTTCACGGTTCGTCCGACCGAATTCAACGCCGCCGAACCTGGGCCCGCGGGAGAGGTGACGGCCTTCAGCCCCAAGGTCGACGCGGTGAAGACGAAGCTGATCGAGTTCAAGGAAGTGAAGAGCGCCCGGCCCGACCTGTCCGAGGCCAAGGTGGTGGTGGCCGGCGGCCGCGGCACCAAGGGCGACTTCAAGGAACTCGAGGCGCTGGCCGACGAGCTGGGCGCCGCCGTCGGCGCCTCGCGCGCCGCCTGCGACGCCGGCTGGGTGCCGAATGATCTCCAGGTGGGCCAGACCGGGAAGGTGGTCGCGCCGACGCTGTACATCGCCATCGGCATCAGCGGAGCCATCCAGCACATCGCCGGCATGAAGGGCTCGAGGGTCATCGTCGCCATCAACAAGGACGCCGAGGCCCCCATCTTCCAGGTCGCGGACTATGGGCTGGTGGGCGACCTGTTCAAGGTGCTGCCCGAGCTGCGCGCGGCCATCAAGGCCGCCAAGTAGCCGGTGGTGTCGGGTCGCCGGAAGTCAGTTCAGCGGAAGCGACCCGACGAGGACGGCGCGACGGAGAACCGTCCGGAGGGTGGGCGGTCTGTCGGGCAGGCGAGCGCCGCCAAGCGCGCCGCGGAGGAAGCGCCACCTGCGCCCGCAGGCAGCGCGAGCGAAGTGTTGATGTCGCGGCATCCGTCCGCCGCTGAGCGGGCCGAAACCAAGGCGCGAAGTGCGCTGGCGAGCCACTCGGGCGACTTGTGGAAGATCCGGCGAGCGTCCTCCGCCGGGCAAGCCGAAGTCGAGGCGCCACATGCGCTGGCGAGCCGCCCGGGCGACTTGCGTACGATCTGGCGAGCGTCCTCCGCCGGGCAAGCCGAAGTCGAGGCGCCACATGCGCCGGCGAGCCGCCCGGGCGATTTGCGGACGATCTGGCGAGCGTCCGCCGCCGGGCGAGCCGAAGTCGAGGCGCCACATGCGCCGGCGAGCCACCCGAGCGATTTGCGGATGAACCGGCGAGCGACCGCCGCCGGGCGAGCCGAAGTCGAGGCGCCACACGCGCCGGCGAGCCGACCGAGCGATTTGCGGACGAATTGGCGAGCGACCGCCGCCGGACGAGCCGAGGCCGAGGCGCAACGAACGCCCGCGACCCGCCGGGGCGGTGTGCCGACGGCCGCTCTGTCGGGCCGGTCCGTTCGCGGTGCAGCGCGCGCTGGAACCCGAGCGG
The DNA here is from genome assembly GCA_023248915.1 of Archangiaceae bacterium. GTDB lineage: Bacteria > Myxococcota > Myxococcia > Myxococcales > Myxococcaceae > JAHFDQ01. The sequence goes on from JAHFDQ010000190.1 coordinate 7,889, forward strand.
CATGCACGCCGTGATGATTCCCGGGCCAGCAGCCGAAGGCGTCCGCGAGGACCTGGGCGCCGACCCCGCGCTGAGTGCGCTCGGAATTCACCGGTTCGCGGTGCCGGTCCCCTTCGCGGACGCCGGGGCTCCGGTGAACGTGTATGCGCTCGAGAACGGCGACGGCAGCTACACGCTGTTCGACACCGGGCTCGGAACGTCCGACGCGGAGGCTTCGCTGCGCGCGTCCGCCGCGGCCGCTGGGGTCGACCTGGGGCGGGTGACGCGGGTGCTCTTGAGCCACGGCCACATCGACCACTACGGCCTCGCCCAGACGTTTGCCGAGGCCACCGGGGCTCCGGTTCACCTGCACGAGGGCGACCACGAGAAGGTGGTCGGCGACGGGAGGTGGGCTGCGCAGGCCGCCAGGTACGGGCCGTACCTGGCCAAGCTGGGCGTACAAGACGACCTCGTTCAGAAGATGGTGCGTTTGGCGGGTTCGACGGCGATGTTCGCGCGCCGGGTCGACGACCACCGCTGGCTTCCGGTGACGCCCGACGAAAAATTCTCGTTTGCTCGCTTCGACGGCCAGCTCCTGCACATGCCGGGGCACACGCCCGGGTTGGTTTGCCTGTGGATCGAGGAGCACCGCCTGCTGCTCTCGAGCGACCACCTGCTGGCGCGGGTGTCGCCCAACCCGCTGCTCGAGATCTCGGAGCGCGGCGAAGAGCACAAGTTCCTGGCGCTCTTGACGTACCTGGAATCGGCGCGCCGGGTCTACGACATGGACGTGGACCTGGTGCTGCCCGGTCACGGGCCTCCGTTCCGCGGGCACCGGGCGCTCCTCGACGGGCTGTTCCGCTTCTACGAGCTTCGCCAGCAGCGGCTGTGTGCCCGGCTGGCCGAGTCCGCCGCGAGCCCGGTCGAGT
>JAHFDQ010000190.1:8806-10108 GCA_023248915.1 Archangiaceae bacterium
GGTCGAGTTGGTGCGCAGTCTCTTCGGACGCGCCGACCCGATGCGGCTGTTCCTGACCCTGTCCGAGGTGGTGGGCAACCTCGAGGTCCTCGAGGCGCGCGGCCGGGTGACTCGCCGGGTTGAGTCGGGGCTTATCCGGTTCGCCCTTGCGCCTGGTAGGTCGAGCGGGTAGCTGTCTCGCGCATGAGTCCCGTGACAAACGCCCCAGCTGCTCCGGTCGGCGCTCCGGCTGCGCCCAACGGCTCGGGGCAGTGGTCGACCGCCGACAAGGTGTTCCTGGCACTCCTGGGCCTTGCCTTTCCCCTGGCGGTTGCCTCGCACTTCTTGGTTCCGGGGCCGGCGACTTTCGTGCTCTGCGCGCTGGCGCTGGTGCCGCTCGCGCGATTCATGGGCGAGGCGACCGAGGTCATCGCCCACCGTCTGGGCGCCGGGCTGGGCGGGCTGATGAACGCGTCGTTCGGAAACGCCGCCGAGCTCATCATCGCGGCCGCCGCACTTCGCTCTGGACAGACCGCGGTGGTCAAGGCGTCCATCACCGGCGCGGTGCTGGGGAACATCCTCCTGGTGCTGGGCATGGCGGTGGTGGCGGGCGGGTGGAAGCGCGAGAAGCAGACCTTCAACTCCACCGCGGCGTTGTCGGGCGCTGCGATGATGTTCCTCGCGCTCACGGCCATGAGCGTGCCCGACCTGTTCCACCTGTCGCGCGGCGAGGCGGCCCTGTCGGTGATGCTGCCGATGTCGGTGGGCATCTCGGTGGTGCTGCTGGTCATCTACGGGTTGTCGCTCCTGTTTTCCCTGAGGACGCACCGGCACATCTACGCCGGCGAGGACGCCGGCGCCCCCGGCGTGTTGCCGACCTGGTCGGTTCGAAAGGCGGTCGCGGTGCTGCTCCTGGCGACCGTCGGAGTGGTGGCGATGGCCGAGCTCCTGGTCGAGGCCCTGGAATCGGTCATCCAGGGCTTCGGGCTCACCCGCACCTTCCTCGGAGTTGTGGTGATTGCCGTCATCGGCAACGCCGCCGAGCACACCACCGCCGTCCTCATGGCGATGAAGAACAAGATGGACCTGGCCTTCAACATCGCCTTCGAGTCTTCGAAGCAGATCGCCCTGTTCGTGGCGCCGGTGCTGGTGCTGCTGTCGCTGCTGCTGGGGCACCCGCTGACCCTCGAATTCTCGCACATGGAAGTCGTCGGCATGGCGGTGGGCGTCGGCGCGGCGACCCTCATCGGCCTGGACGGCGAGTCCAACTGGCTCGAGGGAGTGATGCTGCTGGGCGTCTACGCCATTCTGGGAGTGGCGTTC
>JAHFDQ010000191.1 GCA_023248915.1 Archangiaceae bacterium
GGGTTTAGCGGATCGGTAAAGCCACAGCCTTTCGCCTCGGGCACGCAGGGGTCTTCGTACTTGTCGAGGTTGCACTCCTGCGCGGTGGTGTCGTTCCACGGAGCGCCGCGCACGAGCGGGGCGCAGCCGACGCTGACGGTGCAGGCGGCGTTGTCGAGGTTGCAGTGCCCGTCGGTGAGGCCCAGCTCGCAGGTCTGGGTGAGCGTCGGAGCGCCGTACGGGGGCGAGAAGATGGCGCAGGCGACCTCAGCTGCGACGTAGTTCCAGGTCACCGTGCCCTCGACCTCGCCGGCAGCCACGCCCACCGGGCCCGGGATTGAACCCGAGATGCCGGCGACGGCGACCACGTAGACCTTGGCGTTGTTGACCGCGTACTCGCCAAGCCCGTAGTCGTGGGACGGCAGCCAGGCGTCGGCCGACAGGCAGCCCACGTGGGTGATGTCGCACCGGCCGATCATCGTGGTCGGCAGCGCAATCGTGGGAGTGGCGATGCGCGCGCACTCGCCGGGGCCCGCTCCACCCTCGTACAGCGCGGTGGGATCGCACACTCCAGCGCCGACCTTGCAGGTCCCTTCCTTCGCCCGCATCAGGGTCTCGAGGATGAGCGGGTTCTGGACGTAGGTCGCCGCGGCGACCACGCCACCCGAACCGGCCATCGGCAGCATCGTGGTCTGGTAGACCGCGTAGTCCGAGCCGGTCGTCGTGGTGCCGTTGATGGCCGCGTAGGTCTTGTTCACGACGATCTTGATGAGGCAGACGTCGTTCAAGACGGTGTCCTTGAAGTAGTAGGTCTGGGTCATCGACAGGCCGTTCGCCGCCACGCCCGAAATCGACGTGGTGGTGACGGCGCCGACCGGGGTCACGGTGGACAGATAGCCCTTGCCGCTCGGGCACTCGGCAGAAACCGACCAGCTCCAGTCGGTCGCGGTGGTCGAGGTGGCGGTGAAGGTCAGCGCGGCCGAGTCCATCGCCGAGGTCGAGGTGAACGCCTGCGTATCAGGGCTGCTGTACGCGGTGATGGTCGGCGCCAGGTCGGTCACCGGACGGGTGTTGTCCAGCATGTTCACCGTGAGGCTGACTCCGACGTTGGCGGCGATGACCTGCCCGGCGACGGTAGTCGTGCCGACCAGCAGGGCGGCGCCGCCGGTCATGGTGCCGGCCGAGACGACCATGTCGGCGTCGCTGGCCGCGAGGGTGTAGGCGTTACCGGCAATGCCCTTGGTCTTGGCGGTGAGGGTGACGACCGAGCCCTTGGCGGCGGTGGTCACGAGCGCGCCGGTGGTGGCGTTGGTCGCGATCGCCTTGGCCAGGTTCTGGGCGGTGATGAACAGCTGCATGGCGCCCGGGTGCAGGGAGAAGGCCGAGAGGATGATCTCCGCTGGAGCGGTCACCGCCTTGGACATGACGATCGCCGGTCCGGTCGGCCCAGGGGCAGCGGTGAAGCGAACGGTCGCGCCGGTCGCGGCAGCCGAGATGAAGTTCTGAATGCCAGCGGACACCGAGGCGTTGACGGCGGCGGCGAGGTTCGTGGCGGTGACCGCGTCATCAACACCGACCAGGAACTGGTTCGCACCAGGCGCGGCCGCGACCGCGGTGAATGCCACGCCGTTGACGGTGATGGAGTCCGTCGCCGCGACGTTGGTCAACGTCGCTTCGCCGTATGCGCCCACGCCGCCCATGTTGAAGTCGGTCCACGGTGCGATGGGGGCCGCCAGCGACTCGCGCGCGGTGAAGACGGTGGCCCCGTTCACGGTCACGGTGTCGAGGGCATCGAGGCCCGCGCCCACGGTGATGGTGCCGGTCGCCGCCACGTCCTTGTACGCCCGGAAGATGAAGTCATACGTCCCGGGAGTGATGTTCACCTTCTGGTACTTGCTCGACGCCATGGTCACTTCGGCGATGGCTGCGCCGGGTACAACGACGACGCCCTCGATGGTGATCCTCGAGATTTCACTCGAGAGCGCGAGGGCCTCGACAGTGAGTGCGCCTTTGTCGGCGTCCGCCTGGTCGTCTGGCTGCGCGCTGCAGGCATCCAGCGCGGCCAGTGAAGCTGCAATCGTCATCCTCTTGAAGTTCATTGAGTTCTCCTGAATAGGTCTTGAGTAAGGGTTAGAGAGCCAACTAGTCCTTGGCATGGCACTTGTTGCAGTAGTTGCGGGCGTACGGGCCGAACACCGTCGCTGGGCGCCCGTAGTACGCCGCCTGCTGCTCAGCCTGGCTGTAGCCCCAGTTGATCTTGTTCTCGGTCGTGCTGGGATCGTAGATGGCATTGTTGGATGCGTCGGCAATGGTCATGAACTCGTTCTCGAGGAAGAACCGGGTCATGCTCTCGAAGCCCGACGCGTTCGCGCGGTGGCAGGACAGGCACATGACGTTCTTGCCGGTCGTCGCGGGCGAGCTGGCGCTGTCGTCGTTGACGGCGAGCAGCTTCAGCGCCGGGATGCCCGAGTAGTCGACGCCCTCTTCGAACGGGGCCAACGAGCTGTAGGCCTTGAGCGGGTCGGAGTTGGTCATGATGCCCGAGCTGACGTAGGCGTTGTAGTTGGCGACGATGGCCCCGGTCAGCTTGGCCCCGTTGCCGGCCGGGTGGACCAGCTTCGGCGTCCCGCTGACGTAGGTGTCGAGGTGCATGTTGGGGTGGCAGTTTCCGCACCACTCCGCCATTCCCGACCCGTAGGCCACGTGGGTCTGGGTGGTGCCCTCGCTGCGGTTGTACGTAGAGTTGACCACCGCTACCGGCGAGGGGTTGGTGAAGGCCAGCGCGGCGTTGCTGACGGACTTTGGCAGGTACCCGATGCCGCCGAGGAGCCGGTACATGCCGACGGCCGAGACGTTCGCCGTGGGGGCCACACTGTTCTGGTACGAGCCGCTGTTGAAGATGGGCAGGCCGGTCGTGCCGACGGTGTTGTCCGAGAAGCGGCGGTACTTGCCATGCGGGTCATGGCAGCTCGAGCAGTGCAGGTTCTCGCGCGGGTAGGCGCCACCCGGAGAGACCAGCTGAACCTGGTCCATCTCGTAGCCGTAGTCCGTCGCGTTGATGTTGTGACCGTGGCGGTCACCCTCGTTGCCGTTGATGGTGGTGGTGCTGCGGATCGTGGTGTTGTACGTCTTCTTCAACCAGGCGAAGTCGCCGCCGGGCGTCATCTCGACGGGGGGCACTCCCGGCGCGAGCAACGAGCTGTCGGTAGAGATGTGGTAGCTGCTCGGCGCCGTGTCCTTCGCGTTGTGGCAGTTGAGGCAGGCCGACGACTGGTCCGATGCCTTCAAGAGGTAGGGGCCGGCCTGGAACTGCGTGAGCCCCAGGGCGACGCCGATGCTGGCGCCGATGCCCTCGGCTTCCATCGGCTTGTTCTCTTTGGAGTTGTGCATCGTGTGACACCCTTCGCACTCGGCGACGCCGCCTGAGTGGAAGGCGTACGCGTTTCCGAATGCGAACGCGAACACTGCGACCATCGCAACCCGAATCAGCCTCATTGCCTCTCCTTCGTGATGTTTCAGTACCGCGTGGATTTGTTGGACTGCTCGTACGAAGCTCATTGCTGCCCCACCTTGAAGACGCTGACGCCGCGCCGGCCGTTGTTTGCGACGTAGAGCTTGCCGTCGCCGAGGGCGAGCTCGTCGGGGGCAGCCAGGTTGCTGGCGGCGCGGCCCCGGTAGCCGAACTCTCGGACGAACTTCAGCGACGGGTCGAAGACGATGACCGCCGAGCGAAGGATGTCGGCGACGTAGATGTTGCCGGCCGGGTCGCGGGCGATGCCCCCGACGACGTTGAACTTGCCAGGGCCGCTGCCCCGGATTCCGAAGGCCTTCACCTCGCCCGCGGGAGAGATGACGTAGGCGCTGAACAGCGGCTGGACGGTCACGAGGAGGTTGCCGGACCCATCGACGTTGAACCCGCGGAAGCCCGTGTCGGCCCGCTGCGCTTCGAGGCCCAACAGCTTGGCGACGTCGTGCGCGGCGACGACTTTGCCCTCGCCGTCCGCCACCAGCACCTTCATCTGGGCGCTGTCGGCCAGGTACAGCTTGCCGTTCACGTACCTGAGCGCCGTCGGCGACAGGTTCGAGAACGCTTCAGGGACGTCCTTCAGCTCGACCCTGCCGACCGGCTCGCCGCGAAAGTTGCAGCGGAGAAGCGAGAGCTTCCCTTCGAGCGACGACAAGACCATCAGGCCGCCGTCGTCGATCGGCACCGCGGAGAGGACTCCGCCGATGCCCGGGTCTTCGCCGAAAGTGAAGACTTCCATCCCGCTGTCGTTGAAGACGCGGACCAGCCCGCCTCCGGTCACGACGAGCTCTCTGTGGCCGGTGTCGTAGTTGAGCGACACGCCGCCCAGCGGCAGCACCCCATAGGTTGAGGCGAGACTGTGCAGGTAGCTCGCATCGAGAGCTGCCGAACTATTAGGCAGCAAACTAAGCGCTCCGATAAGAAATGGCGCAAGCTGTGCGGGACGGACCAAAACGGTCGGCCTCTCAGCAAGTCGCGTGCCTGGGAGTGATAAAATTATCCTGAAATTTCAGCCAACTAGACGAATTCAGACCAGAGTTTTCGCCCCCGGGTGTGCCAGGACACCCAGGATCAGGAGGGCGCTGGGTGTTTTGACGCACTGCGAGATGATCTGGGCATTGCGGTAAGAGTCCCTAATGTAATTTGGGCTGGGCTCGCACCATCAGACCTCCGCTTGCCGCTTCGGCGTGGTACGTGAGGGCGCGCTGTTCGGTCCACGGCATGAGCCTCGGGTCCTCAGCTGTACGAATCGCCGTCTTCGGGTTGGCGGTCGCCGCCGCCACCGCGTGGGCCCAGCCGGCACAGTCGCGTCCGTCCTACGAGCTCGAGCAGGTCCAGGTCGATCCCGGAGGGGCTGGTGGGCTGGTAGTCAACGGAGGCGGACTCCTGCCGCACGGTCAGGTGAGCGCGAGCCTCCTCGGGGTCTACGACTACGATCCGGTCGTCTATTCGCTCGATGGCCAGGGCACCAGCGCGGCGGTGGTCGATCGGTTCACGAGCCACCTGGTCGTCACGATGGTGCCGCTGCGGACGTTGCAGCTCGAGCTCCAGGCGCCGGTGGTGCTGCTCCAAGACGGGAAGGATCTCGGGGCGTTCGGCGTCTCGTCGCCCGCGGCGCGTGGCGTGGGTTCGGCTACAGTCTCGGCGCGGGCGATGCTCGCCTCGCAGGCGGAAGGCTATGGGCTGGACGGGGCGTTCGACCTCGCGGTGCGCCTGCCGTCCCTGATGCCCACTGCGCCCGGAGGCGAGCAGACGTTCGTGCTCGTTCCGCGGCTGAGCGTCGGACGGACGGTGAGCTTCGCGCGCGTGGAGGCGGGGGCGGGGCTCCGACTCCGGCAGCCCGAGCCGGGGACTGCCTACCGGCCGCGGCTCGACGTCTCCGTGGGAGCGGTCACCTCCTTGAGCGCCTTCGTCCAGGAGGTCGACCTCGTCGCCCATGTGCCCTTCGACGGGGCGCCCGCCTCGGCAGACTTCCTCGTCGGCGGCCGCTTCTCACCCAGCGAGCTGTTCGAGGTCTTCCTGCTGATCGGCCCGGGCGTCGGTCCGTCGCCTTCCTTCACCTTCCGCGTGCTGACCGGAATGACGGCGGGAAAGCCGGTGCTGGTGAGGCGTCGGCCTCTTCCGTCAGGGATGCCCGCCCCGGTGCCACCGGCCGAACCGCCCCCTGTCCGAGTTGCGGCCCTCGCTCCGGCCCCCGCGCCGTCCAAGCCGTGGGACGACCTGGACGACGACGGCGACGGCGTGTTGAACCGCGTTGACGAGTGCCCGAGCCTCGCGGGGCTCGCGGCGTTGAAGGGTTGCCCCGACCGGGACTCCGACGGGGACGGCCTCAATGACTCCGTCGACAAGTGCCCCTACCGGAAGGGCGTGCCCGACGTTCAAGGCTGCCCCATCAAGGATGCGGACGGCGACGGCGTAGCCGACGCCGAGGACGAATGCGTCGACGAGCCCGGCCCCGTCGAGCGCAGGGGCTGCCCGCTGAGGGACGCCGATGGCGACGGCATCGACGACGCGGTCGACGACTGCCCCGAAGAACCCGGAGTGCCCGAGCTGCACGGCTGCCCGGTGAGAGACCGCGACGGTGACGGCGTGGCCGACCCGGTGGACAACTGCCCCGACCAGAAGGGGCCGGCGAACAACCAGGGGTGTCCGCCGAAAATCGTCCAGCTCGTCATCATCACGAGGGAGAGGCTGGTCATCAAAGACAAGGTGTTCTTCGAGACGGCGAAGGCCAAGGTGTTGTCGCGCTCGTTCGGCCTGCTCAATCAGGTCGCCGCGGTGATGGACAACCACCCCGAGCTGGACCGGGTGGTGGTCGAAGGCCACACCGACAACCGGGGCGGGTCCGAGCTCAACCGGAAGTTGTCCCAGGCGCGTGCCGACTCGGTCCGCGACTACCTTCTGAAGCGGGGCGTCGCGGCAATCAGGCTGCAGGCCGTGGGGTACGGCCCCAGCCGCCCCGTAGCCACGAACACGACCGCGAGGGGCCGGGAACAAAATCGCCGGGTGGAGTTCGTCATCGTGAACCCGTAATCACCGCGAGTGCGTGAAGTCGCCCAACCTGGGTCATCTGCCCCAATGCTGGTGCCCCTCCGACCTTCCAAGTGTCCGAACTCCCGGCCTCTCCACGGGCACGTGGGTTGCTGTGCGTGTCCGAGTACCGCTGGGGAGGACTTTCGAATAGACATGCGGTTCGGTCTGGACATGCCGCGCCCGAAGTCTTCCTTCCTGTCGCTGTGGAGCCGCCTCGACGGCAGCTTGCGGGCGCGGGTCTTCATTCCGACGGGGCTGTTGTTTGCTGTGACTTTGGTTGCGATGGTGCTCGGGGCGGTGCAGCTGCACGCCATCGACAACAACCGAATGCACGAGGAACACGCCGAGCTCTTCACCTCGATGGTCGCGGACGCAGTGGCGAGCACCATGGTGCAGGGCAGGCTGGTGGACCTGGGGTCGGTGCTGGGCGTGGTGCGCAGCCACCGCGGCGACATCGACTCGGTGAGCCTGTTGCGCCCCGACGGCTTGGTGTCGTTCTCATCGAGGCCCGAGTTGGTTGGCACGGTGCCGTTTGCCCCGGCCGAGCTGCTCCCCGGCATCGCCGAATCGAAGGGAGACGGTAGGCAATACTCGGTGTTGAGGCCGCTCGCCAACGAGGCGCGCTGCGCGGGGTGTCATGGCACTCAGGTCGGTCCCAATGGGTGGCTCGACGTCCGGTTCGCGCACACCGGCACCGGGGCAGCGGACTCCCGGCTGGCGCGGACGTTGTGGCTCTTGGCCGGCCCGGCGCTGCTCCTCTTGCTCTTGATGACCTGGGTACTGCTGGGCCGCGAAGTGATCAAGCCCATTCAACGGCTGGTAGCGGTGATGCGGCGCGCCGAGTCGGGAGACAAAGAGGCGCGCGCGGACGAAGGCCGCCGGGACGAGGTGGGCATCGCGGCGCGAGGCTTCGACGCCGCGATGGCGGGGCTCTATCGCAGCCAGTCCGAGCTCGAGGCCGTGTACGCCGACCGCATGGTGAGGGCCGATCGCTTCGCCGCGGTCGGCGAGATGGCGTCGGGGCTCGCACATGAGATCAAGAACCCGCTCGCCGGCCTGTCGGGGGCGCTCGAGCTGCTGGCGGAAGACCTGGCCCGGTCGCCGGACAAGTCCGAGGTGATCGCGGAGATGCGGCACCAGGTCGACCGGCTGGCGAAGACCATGGACGGGCTGTTGTCGTTCGCGCGCCCGGCGCGGCCCAAGCTCGAGGACACCGACGTCAACGCGGTCATCGACCGGGTGCTGTTCCTGGTGGCCCGCCAGCGCGGCCAGGGGCCGGTGAAGTTCGTCCGCGAGCTCGACCCGGCGCTGCCGCCCGTTTTGGCCGACGGGGCGCAGCTAGAGCAGGTGTTCCTCAACATCTGCCTGAACGCCTGCCAGGCGCTCGGCGGCGGTGGCACCATCACCGTCCGCACTGTCGCGCACTCGGGCCGCATCGCTGTCGATGTGACTGACACCGGGCCGGGAATTCCCCCGGAGATTCGTCCCAGCATCTTCACGCCCTTTTTCACCACCCGGCACACCGGCACGGGCCTGGGTCTGGCGATCTCGTCGCGCATCGTGGCCGAGCACGGCGGCCAGCTCGTCTTCACCTGCCCGCCCGAGGGGGGCACCACCTTCACGGTCTCGCTGCCCACCCGGGTCAGGGTCAAGGAACGGGCCGCGTGACGGCGGCGGGCGGCCGAATCCTCGTCGTCGACGACGAGAAGCTCATTCGCTGGTCGGTGGGTGAACGGCTGACCCGCCAGGGCTACGCGGTGACGGTGGCGGCCTCGGGCGAGCAGGCGCTCGAGCTGATGGCCGCGTCGGCGTTCGACGTCGCGCTGCTCGACGTGAGGCTGCCCGGCATCGACGGCTTGCAGACGCTGAAGCAGGGGCTGCGGGTTCAGCCCGAGCTTGTGGTGATGATGATGTCGGCGCACGGCAGCGTCGACGTCGCGGTCGAAGCCATGAAGCAAGGGGCGGTGGACTTCCTGGTGAAGCCGTTCGCGCTGCAGGCGCTCGACGCCGCGGTCGAGCGGGCGTTGGCCGCCGTCGCCACCCGCCGGCAGATCTCGCTCGGGGTCGAACCTCAGGCGTCCGGCGACCTCGTCGGCGACGGCATCATCGGCGCCTCGGCGCCGATCGCCGAGGTGCGCGAGATGGCGGCGCGGCTGGCCGAGTCGGCCGCCACCACCGTGCTGATCGAGGGCGACAGCGGAGTCGGGAAGGAAGTGGTGGCCCGGTACATTCACCGGAAGAGCGCGCGCGCCGCGAAGCCCTTCCTCCAGCTCAACTGCGCGGCGCTGCCCGAGCACCTGATCGAGAGCGAGCTGTTCGGCCACGAGCGGGGCGCGTTCACCGACGCCCGCGCCCAGAAGATAGGGCTGTTCGAGAGCGCCGAGGGCGGGTCGGTCTTGCTCGACGAGATCGGCGATCTGCCGGCGAGCGGCCAGGCGAAACTGCTGTTGCTGCTCGAGAACAAGACCTTCCGCCGGGTGGGAGGCCTGGCCGAGCAGAAGGTGGACGTGCGCGTCATCGCCGCCACCAACGTCAACCTCGAGGGGCGGGTCGCCGAAGGGCGGTTTCGCGCCGACCTCTTCTTTCGGCTGAACGTCGTGCGCATCGCGGTGCCGCCCTTGCGAGAACGGAAGGGCGACGTGCTGCCCTTGGCCGCGTTCTTCGTCTCTCGCTACAACCAAGAGATGCGCCGGTCGGTGAAGGGCATCTCGCCGGCCGCGCTCGCGCAGCTGGAAACCTACCGCTGGCCCGGCAACGTGCGCGAGTTGCGCAACGTCATCGAGCGGGCCTTCATCCTCCACGCGGGCGCCGACGAGATTCGCCCCGAGCATCTACCGGCGTCGATGCGGCAGGCCGCCGAGTCTTACGCGCCGGTGGGCGCCTCGTCCGTGGCGGCGCCGGCCGCGGCACTCCCTCTGGAGGAGGTCGAGCGGCGGATGATCTCCGAGGCGATGGAGAAGGCGCGCGGCAATCAGTCGAAGGCGGCGCGGGTGCTGGGCATCAGCCGTGACACTCTGCGGTACCGGCTGAAGAAGTTCGGGCTCGACTGAGGCTACGGCCGCCCGGCCCGGACCAGCTCGGAACGGAAGCCGAGCTGGCTCACCTGTTCGTGCTGCATGCCTTGGAAGCCGGCGTGCTGGACGTAGCTTTCCAGGGAAACTCCCCGGCACCCTCCCAGCAGAGACGGGCTCAGACGGTACAGCCACTGGTAGGCGCGTTCGGCGGGTCCTTCGGCGCGGGCCAGGTTGGCGATCACCACCCGGCCGCCCGGGCGCAGCACCCGGAAGAGCTCGGCGAGCACGCCCTCGAAGTCGGATTCGGGCAAGAGGTCGAACAGGTAGTTGCTCACCACCGCGTCGAACGAGGCGTCGGAGAACGGGAGCGCCCGGGCGTCGCCTCGAAGCAACGTGAAGGGGACTCCGGTCGGGCCGGCGCGGCGGCGGGCGCGCTCGAGCATCGGCCCGGTGAGGTCGAGGCCGACGTTGCGGCCTGTCGGGTTGGCGCGCAAGAGGTGCTCGAAGAGCAGCCCGGTGCCGACGGCGACCTCGAGGACGGCCTCG
>JAHFDQ010000598.1 GCA_023248915.1 Archangiaceae bacterium
CGCGGCTTCGTCCGCGTCGAGGATGTCGGTCGCGCGCAGCATCGAACCTCCCTCAAGAAAGGGTTGAGGATAATTGAGGTTAGTTGCGTTTGCCCGCGGTGGATGTCAAGCGCTTCGCGCCCAAGGCGCGGGGAAGCGAGCGCCCGGCGACCTACTTCTTGCTGACCTTGACTTCGACGGTGGTGGACTTCCCGTTGGTGGACGTGACGGTCACCTTCGTCTTCCCCTTGCCGACCGCGGCCAGGCTTCCGGTCTCGTCTACCTTCGCCACCTTGGCGTCCGCCGCGGCGTAGGTGAACCTCGCCGAGGGCACTTCCTTGCCCGCGGCGTCCTTGGCGACGACCTTCAGCTTCACCGGGGCGGCGCCGACCTTCAGCTCGACGGTCTTTTCGCACTCGACCGTGGCGACCTCGGGTACCACCACGGTCACCTTCACCGGCGAGCGCAGGCCTTCCGCCACCGCGAACACCTGGCCTTCGCCCGCGCCCATGGCGGTGATTTCTCCGTCACGGACCGTGGCGACCATCGGGGCGGCGCTTTCCCAGACGATGGGCGCCTTCACCTCGCGGCCCTTGTCGTCGAGCACCTTGGCCGAGACCCGGGCTCGGGTGCCCAGCCCGTCCAGCCGCACCAGGGCCGGAGTCACCGGCAGCGACGCCGGAATGGACACCTTCACCGCGACCTCGGCGGACACCTTCTCGAAGCTGACGGTAATCTTCGCGTCTCCGCTCTTCTGGGCGGTGACTTTGCCGGCCGCGTCTACGGCGGCGACCGCGGCGTCCGAGCTGGCGAAGGTCAGCGTCACGCCCTCGACCTGGGTGCCTTCGGGGTTCTTCGGCGTGGCGACGAGGGTCGCCGTGGCGCCCTTCTTGTTCAGCTCGGCCGCCTTCGGGGTCACTTCAATCGAGGCCACGTTGGGGCCACAGGCCGCGATGCCGAGGACCGCGGCGAGGCAGAGCAGCTTCGTCGTACGCATTGTGGGTGTCTCCCTGGAAAAAGTTCGGGCCCTTATACCTCCGCGCGGCGGGCTACTGAACGGGAATCGCCGGGGCGCTCACGCCCAGCTCGACCCCCGGCGCCGAGAGCTGGCTGGCCGGAGCGTCGACGGTGGCCAGCGTCTTCTGGACGACGATTTGGTACTTCCCACCGGCGGTGGGGGCGTTGGCGACGTGAATGCCGGCCAAGCCCTGGTCGACCAGCACCTGGCTGCGGAAGTTGCCGGTCAGGGTGACGTTCTCGATGCGCGCCGCGCCGGTGCCGGAGAACAGGCCGACGCCGTCGCCCACGTCCTCGAGCGTGCCCAGCGTCACCGGAATGCTCGCCTTCAAAGTGTTGCTGATGGTGCCGCCGGTGATGGACACCCCGCTCGAATCGCGCGCGCCGACGCCAGCGATGCGGTTCGAGTCGATGAGGGTGGAGTCGCCCGTGATGACCAGCTTCGGAACCGCGTCGCTGCCCAACAGCCCCTGCGCCCAGATGCCCCGGTCGAGGTTGCCCAGCACCTTCACGTCGGTGAGGGTGGCTCCGGTGCCGCTCGTGCCGTCAACCAGCACGCCGATGGCTTCGTTGTTCTCGACGGTGGTGCCCGTCATGACGAGCCGGGCGCCGTGGCTGGCGATGACGCCGTGGCCGCTGGTCAGGCTCTGCGCCTTGCTGCCGGCGACGCGGCCCCCGGTCAACGTCGCGCGCGTACCGGCGACCCAGAGGCCGATGGCGCACTCCGAGACGTCGACGCCGCTGAAGGTGTTTTCGTGGGCGTCGTCCAGGCAGTCGGCCCCGGTGCAGGAAGCCATCAGCCCCGCCTTGCCGGCCTTGGTCACCGACACACCCACCAGGAAAGCCGGGCCGGGGTCGACCACGATGCCCATGCCCGTCGACGACGCCACGCGAATGCCCCGAATCGTCGAGTGAGGGCCGCCCATCACTCGCAAGGCCGGCTGGTCGGCGCTGTCGCCGGTCAGCACCACCGTCGCCCCTTCGCTGGCCACCAGCGAGACGTCGGTGGGGACGGTGAAGCTGCCGCGGTAGGTGGCTCCGGCCGCGACCACGCAGTCGCCTCCCTGGGCTCCGGCGAGCGCGTCGGTCAACGCCTCGCCCGTTCCCGAGGCGAGGTACAGCTTGCCGCAGACCAGGTCCTTCGGCTTGTTGGGGTCGGTGGACGACAGCAGCGTCCCGCACGAAACCGCGCCGAGCGCCGCCAACACCAGAGCGATGCGAGCCATGCCGAAACCTCCCCACGCGACGGTTTGCCGGTGGACACACCCGTTCACCACTTGCCTGACCCCGCGGGTGGGTTGCGAGTGCAGAATCTCGAAACGTCTGTTTATGCCCTGCCGGTCGGCTCGCTGTCGAGGCGAAGGGCGGCTGTCGGGCGGAGGGTTTCCGGGCCTCGGTGACGGCTCGGTTCGCCGGTGCTATGGCGGCGGCTCGGGGAGGCCGACATGGGGTTGCTCGAAGCGATCGAGGCCGGTGACGCCGCGCGGGTGAAAGAGCTCTTGTCCCAGAAAGCCGATGCCAACGAGCCGGGCGCCCAGGGCGCGACGCCCCTCATCGCCGCCGCGCGCATGGGCCGGGCCGACCTGGTTCGGTTGCTGCTCGACGCCGGGGCCGAGCCGGAATGGCACGACGACTCTCAGGAAACGGCGCTGCTCAAGGCCGCCGCAAACGGCCACCGCGATGTCTGCGCCGAGCTCTCGCCCCTCGCCAGCCCCGACGACCGCGACGCGGCCGCCGCCTACCTGGCCGCGGTGGGGAAGACGGTCGAGGCCGAGCGGTCCATCGAAGACCCCACCCGCTGGCAGCGGGGGCGCGCCGAGGCCGGCGCCTTCGTCTCGAAGGTGCTGGGCAACGAGAACCCCGCCAAACGACTCGACCGCCTCGAGCGGGCCGAGAAGGGGAAGAAGAAGTAGCGAATGGGGAGGCGGGAGGGGGGCTCAGCATTCCAGCGCCCCGGTTCCACCAGCCGGCATCCTCGAGCCTCCGGCGCTCGCGCGCGGCACAGGTCGCCCCGACGGCAGCTCGCAAGACAGTCCGGACCGGGGTGCGCGAACCGAGCGCACCATAACTTCGAGGTGGCGGCGCGATAGGCAGCGCGGTGCAGGGCGATCGCATCTAATTCGCGGCCGCGCCCCGTGATTCCGATCGCTTGGCTCTGCTCGACGCGCTCGCGGGGAAGGGCCGGGGGAAGCTGGCGAAGGCCGCTAGGAACAAGTTGGCGCTGCTGGGCATGTGACCCGGAGGAGGGGTTGGAATTAGCCCCGGCGCGAGGCGCTGAGGGGCCTACTCGCCTTTGGCTGGGTTGCCGTCGCGCTGCCGGTCGCCTTCGTTTTCTCGTATGGGGAAGGGAGTCCAGGCGCGCGCGTCGGGGCTGGGTGCCTCTTCGTAAAGGTGCCCTGTTTTGGCCGAGAAAGTTCTCGGGAATTCGGCCGGCGAGACCTCTTAACCGGCTGGAATCAGGCCCCTCGCGCGGCGGATATCCGAGAACTTTCTCAGCCAAAACAGGCCGCTTTTTCGACCGCCCCCCCCGGGCGGGATCCGCTCACTCCGCTCGGACAGGTGAAGACCCGACAAGGCGATGGTAAAGGCCGATGC
>JAHFDQ010000014.1:0-905 GCA_023248915.1 Archangiaceae bacterium
ATGGAACTGCACCCTGGCCGCGAGCGGGGCCCCTACACCCAGAAGCGCGAGAAGACCGGCGAAGCCCCGGCGGCCACCGGCACCAAGCCCGGAACCTGAAACTTCATCAAGGTACCACCAGGGCGCGCAACAGGCGCCCCCCGCCTCCCGACGGCGCGTAAACCCGAAGCAGCAGCGCGGCCCCCGGCTTCGCTCCCCGAATCGCCTTCAACAGGTCCTCGGCGCCGCGGACCGGGCGCCGGCCAGCTTCGACCACTAGCATGTTGGGGGCCAGGCCGGCCCGCTCGGCCGCCGAGGCCGGCACCACCTCGGTGATGAAGGCTCCCAGCGCAGGCAGGTTCGACATCTGGGCCACGCGCGGGTCCATGTCCTGGAACTTCAGGCCGACACGCGGGTCCTTGTCTGAATCGGAAGTGCGGTCGGTGCCGATGACGCCGATCTGCTCGAGGTCAGGCCGCGTGCCGAGCACCACCTTGACCTCGATCGTCTTGCCTGCGCGAACCACGGTGAGGGAGACCGTACTCTCGGGCCGCTTCAGGGCCACGGCCCGGGTCAGCGCGCCGCCGGTCGCGATCTTTGCCGCGTCGAGCGCCACCACCACGTCGTCTTCCCTGAGCCCCGCGCGCTTGGCCGGCGAGCCCTCGTTCACCTGGGACACGACGGCTCCCTCGGTCAATGTCGTACCCAAGGCCTGGGCGAGATCGACGGTCAGGTCCTGAATGCCGATGCCCAGGTAACCTCGCGTCACTGCGCCCACCTTCTCGAGCTGAGGGAGAATGTCGCGCGCCAGGTTCGATGGCACGGCGAAGCCGATGCCGCTGCCGGCCGCGGCGATCGCCGTGTTGATACCCACGACTTCGCCCTTCATGTTGAACAAGGGCCCACCCGAGTTGCCCGGGTTGATG
>JAHFDQ010000014.1:915-4869 GCA_023248915.1 Archangiaceae bacterium
TCGCGCGCCGACACGATGCCCAGCGACACGCTCGAGGCCAGCCCGAACGGGTTGCCGATCGCCAGCACCCAGTCGCCGACCTTGATCGCGTCCGAATCACCCAGCTTCAACGACGGAAGCCCCTCGACCTTGCCCTTCAGCTTCACCACCGCGACGTCGGTCAGGGGGTCGCGCCCCAGAATCTGCCCCTCGAAGGACCGGCCGTCCTCCAACCGCACCCGAATGGCCACCGCCCCCTCGACGACGTGGTTGTTGGTCAGGACGATACCCTTTGAGTCGACGATGAACCCCGAACCGGTGCCCTGGAGAATGGGCCCTTGATGGAAGGGGGCAGGCCCTCTGCCGCCGAAGAAGTCCTCGAACGGGTCTTCGGAACGTTCGCGGGGGTGGCCCCCCCTTCGCGCTTCGGCTCGGGCGTGAACGTCGACGTTCACGACGGCCGCCTTGACCGCGTCGACGAGCGGCGCGAGCGACGGCAGCCCCAGGACATCCCTCGGCGCGGAGGCCTGGGCGCGGGCGGCGAGCGGTGAGAAGGCGACGATGGCGGCCAGGGCGAGGTTCAGCGGTGGGCTCTTCATGGTGGCTCCTACGTAACGCGAATGAAGGAAGGGGCAAGGCTCTTCGATTCGACCCGAACATTGGAGTACGGTTCCTGTTCCCGTGAATTGGCGACTTCTCCTCCCGGCCCTGTCCCTGGCGCTCGCCGCCTGCCCTCCCGCCATCGACCTGGGCGACGACGGCGGAGGCGTCATGACCGTGGGCCCCGGGGGGGGCATCTTCGTCCGCGACGGAGCGGTGCTCGACGTTCCCGCGGGGGCAGTCGCGGAGAAGGTCAACATCACGGTGACGCTGAGGGACACGGGCGTGCCGGCGGTGCCCGGACGAAAACGCGTGAGCCTCGGCTACCTGTTCTCGCCGAAAACGCTCACGTTCAAGCAGCCGGTGAAGGTGATTCTCCCGTACCTCGAAGCCCGCGTGCCGAAGGGAGTCGACCCGGGCACCTTCGACGAACGCCGCTCCACGGAGACGGACGCCTACCTGCAGCTCCCGGGCTCCACCGCCCACCCCGAGCTGACGGTGGTCGAGGCCCAGTCCGACCGCCTGGGCCTGTTCTGGGTGACCAGCCCCGAACAGCCCGCCGTCTCGAAGGTGACGCTCGACCCGGCCGAAGTGTTTCTGCGCGTCGGCGGCACCCAGCAGTTCACTGCGAAGGTGACCGACCCGGCCGGAAACGCGCTCGATGTGCCGGTGACGTTCGGTGTCGTCCCGGGTCGGGTGGCGACCCTCGACACGGCCGGCCTGTTGACGGCCACCGACCCCGGCAGCGCCACCGTCACCGCCCGGGCGGCCAACGAATCTGCGACCGCCCTGGTGCACGTGCAGGGCGACACCGTCGGCCCCAAGTCGTTCGTCCACGAGAACCCCTTCCCCACCGGCAATGACTTGTGGGGAGGCACCGCCGTCTCGGGGTCGACCCTATTCGTCGGGACGAACGCGACCGCGCTGGTGCAGAGCGCCGCCGACGAATGGACGCGGCTGGCCTCGAGCCCAGGCATCACCTTGAAGGCGGCCGGAGGCACCAGCCCGGACGACGCCGTGGCCGTCGGCACCTACGGCACCTCGGGCGTCCTGATCGAGCTGAAAGGAACTCAGACTCCGCCGGCCATCACCCTGCACGCGACGGTGGTGCCCCGGGCGCTGTGGTTCGACGGCACCTTCGGCATGGCGGTCGGAGACGGAAACGACGTGCTGGTGCGGCGAGGGGGAGCCTGGACCAAGGAATACAGTCCGTCGATCGAGTCGCTGCTCGCGGTCATCGGCGACGGCCAGGGGGCCTTCACCACGCTCGGCAGCCGGGGCTCGCTGTACCGGTATGATCCGTCGTCCCAGACCTGGAACTCTCTCTTCCAGACCCAGTTGGCGGTGCTCCTGTCCGCCGGGGCGCTGTCCGACGCACAGGGGTCGGAAGCCTGGGCGGCCGGAGGCGGGAAGCTGTGGCACTTCCAGGGCGGGGCCTGGTCCGCGCTGAACCTGCCCGCGACTCCGGCGATGAACGAGCTGTCGGCGCTCGGGCGCGTCGACGGGAAGGTCGTCGTGGGGGCTCGGTCGGGTCGCCAGGGCTACCTGCTGATCTACAATCCGGGGGCCGCCGCCCAGAGCGACGGGGGTTCCGGCGGCGCGGACGGCGGGCTGGCCGACGGAGGCCCGGGGCCGTCATCGCCGTGGTCGCTGGTCGCGCTCCGTGGCCCCCAGGTGATTCGCGGCATCTTCGGCCAGGGCGCCGAGGGCTGGGCCGTCGGCGATTTCGGCGCCATCTGGCGGTACACCTCGGGCGCCTTCTCGGAAGTTTCCCGCGGCTTCTACGGCGACGTGGCCGACGTCGCAGTCGTCTCCGGCCAGGTCTACGCGGCGGTGAACGAGTGCGCGACGCCGGCCTGCACCACCCGCGTCGGGCAGGTGATGACCCGCACCGGCCCGTTCCAGTGGGCGCTCCTCGGGTCGGGCCAACCCTTCATCGGCCCCGTGTTCTCGGTGGCCGCGACCTCGCCCGCCGAGGTGCTCGCCGGAGGCGACGGCGAGGTCTTCCGGTTCGACGGCACGTCGTGGACCCACGTCACATTGGTGACGGCGAGCGGCGGCCCCATTTACGATCTGCAGTACTGCGGCGCGACGGTGTACGCCGTGGGCCCCGCCGGCCAGTCGTACAAGGGGTCGGCCACCGAGCTCTTGGGCCAGGCCTCGCTGGGCACGGCCAATCTCCACGCGGCCAACTGCTCGAACACGGACGATCTCTGGCTGGCCGGCGACCTGGCGCTCTGGGAAAAAGCGGGGGCCGGGGCGATCACCGCCCGCAACTCGACGGCGGTGAACCAGAGCTACTGGCGCGCAGTCTGGTCGCCGGGCCCCGGCGAGGCGTTCGCCTTCGGCCAGTCGACCTACGGCGTCTACTGGGACACGGCCGACTTGACGGTCATCGACTCGCCGGGAGGAATAGTTCCGGACGAGCTGACTGGCCTGTGGGGTTCGTCCCCCGACAACCTGTACGCGGTCGGCGGCACCGTCACCCCCTTCCCGTTCGGCTACGCGGTCCGGTTCGACGGCGTCCAGTGGCTGCTGGTCGACTCGGGCTCGCAGCGCAAGGTGACGGCGATACACGGCGACTCGGCCACCGAGATCTGGCTCGGCACCGAGGGCGGCGGGTTGCTGAGGGCCGTGCCCTAACGGGCTGGGCCCCTCAGCATCAGGGCCAGCACGCCCCGGCCCGAACCCTCGAAGTCGAAGAGCAGCTCTTGTCGAAAACGCTTCAGGTCGTCGTACGCCAATTCGACGCCGCGGCCATGGGCGGCCGGGTCGCGAAGCCTCTCTTTGGTCCAGGCGACGAAGGCCGCGAGCCGGTCGAAGAAGGCGTCCTCTGCCCCGAAGGCCTGGCCAAGAAATTCCCGGAATGGCGCCAGGTAGGGTTCGGCCCGGCGCTCGATCACCCTCCCCACTTCGCCCATCGAAGGGGCGCGCCCGGCCCGATCGCGGTCGAACGCCTCGACGAAGTGGTCGAAGTAGTCCACCCGCTTGCCCCTCCGCTCGCGGACGGCCCCGGTCAGGAAAGGCTCGCGGCGCCCGCCGGCGTCGAGCCAGGCGTCGAACCGTTCGACGAAGAGCAGGTACAGCGCCCGTTCCAGCGCCCCCGAATAGAGCACCGCCACCGCCGCCGCGGGCAGGTCGGCGTAGAGCGCCTTCTGGAAGGTGGTCTCGGCCACCTCGAGCAGCGCCCGGAGCGCCGGGGGGCACCGGGCGCCTTCCGCCCCCAGGGCCCGGCCGAGGTTCTCGCGCGTCTTTTCGGCGGCCTCGACGTCCCGGGCGGCGAGCTCTTCCCGCACCCTTCGCGCCTGGTCGACCTTGGCAGCCGCGGCCGCCCGGTCCGCCTTCCGCGCCGCCGCCTCGGCCGCGGCCTGGGTC
>JAHFDQ010000014.1:4879-27334 GCA_023248915.1 Archangiaceae bacterium
CGCCCGCGTCGACCTGGGCGGCCTGCCGAAACTGCCGTTCCGCTCCGTCGAAGTCCCCCGCCTCAGCCAAAAGGTGGCCCAGGTCGACCCTAACCTGAGCCGCCAGCCGCGCACGCGCTGCTTCCGGCCGGGCCAGCGCCTGGTCGAGCGCGGCGCGCGCTTCGTCGCGCTGCCCGAGCAAGCGATGCGCGCGGCCCCGAGTCGCCAGCACCTCGAATTCATGGCCGGGGTGCCGCTCGCCCGGCGCGGTCTCGGACGCCGCGAGCTCGGCCAGCGCCAACCCGGGCCGCGCGCGCAGGTTGGCGATCTGCGCGAAGAGCAGCAGGTCCTCCGCCGACGCGCCCCGTTCGGTTCGAAGGGCCACCAGCTCGTCCGAGAGCTGCGCGTCGCCCGAGAGCTGGGCCGCGTAAGCCATGTGGCCGAGGTGGCCATCTTCCAGCCTGCCGTCCGCGCGGAGCGCCATCCAGCGTTCGAGGGCGCCCTTCGCGTCGCCCTGAAACAGGCGGCAGTCGGCCACCACCGCCCGGGCGGCAGCCACCACCTCGGGCCGCCGGGCCTCGCCCTCGACCGCCGCGGCGAGCTTCTCGGCCTCGGGGTAATCGCCGCGCTTGCCCCGGATGATGGCGAGCACCAGCCGGGCCTCGTGGCCCCCGCCGGCCGCGACCGCGTCGCCGGCGCGCGCTTCGGCGTCGTCCAACCTCCCGGCGCGCGAGAGGGCGAAGGCGAGCTGCGACAGCACCGCCGGGTCCCGGGCGAGCTTCGGCCGGACCCGCTCGAGGTGTTCGAGCCCTTCAGCCACCCGGTCCAGCCGTACCAGCGCCGACCCCAGGCGCGCCAGGAGGGCGGCGTTCCCCGGGAAGAGCGACAGGCCCCGTTCGAGGGTGGCCACCACTTCGGGCAGCCGGCCCGGCCGGTCGCGCGCCTCGGCGAGCAGCGCGTGCACCTCGGCAGAGAAGCTCTCGGCTTCCTCGACCAGCGCCGCGAGCACCGCCTCGGCCTTCGGCGCCCGTCCCGCGGCCAGCTCGAGCTTCGCCTGGTCCAGCCGGCCGGCGACCTTGCGCTTGTTGAGTTTCGGGGCCACGCCCAGGCGACGGTAGACAATTAGGGCCGCGCGCGTGAAGGAAAGTCGTCGCGGCGCCCAGCGCGGTCAGGGCCGGTAAACGCGGTAGTCGAGGTCGGGGAAGAGGTTGTTCTTGGCCTCGACGTAGGCCAGCCAGGCCGCGTCGACCCGGTCGCCGCGAAGCTGGTCGTGCAGCCGGAGGAACCGGAGCAGATGTTCCTTGGTGCGGCGAACCGCGTAATCGACCATCGTCCCCGTCTTCATGATGAACGCCCAGTCGGACGCCTGAGCAAGCAAGAGCTCGCGCGCCGCCTGGTTCAGCGCCCTCGTCTTCAGCGCGTCGGTCGAATCGAAGTCCTTCGCCAGGCCCACCATCAGGTCGGCGCACCGGTGCAGGTGCCGGTAAATCCAGTCGTTCGACCCGTCCAGCCAGGTGTTGGCGTAGCCGCGGTCGCCCCAGCTCGACATCGGCGGAGTCCCGAGCTGATTCTCCGGGTTTTCCACGAGGTAGTCCGACGGCGTCGCCAGCCGGTAGGTGTCCTGATCGAACGCGCTCTTCCTGACGAGCAGCTCGAGGAAAGTGGGCCCCTCGAACCACCAGTGGCCGAACAGCTCGGCATCGTAGGGGGAGACAACGATGGGGCGCCGTCCGGGCATCCGCCCCGCGAGGTGCTCGACCTGCCGCTCGCGGTTGAACATGAAGTTGCCCGCGTGGGTGGCGGCGCGCTCGCGCGCGGCGGCGGGATCATACGGTTCCTTCTGAGCGGTCCGGCCGGTGATGCGAAAGTATTTGAGTCCGGTGTTTTTCCGTTCGCCGGTCGCCTGGATGTACGGGCGCACGTAGTCGAGGTCGAGGTCCCAGCCCACGTCGCGGTAGAACTCGCGGTAGACCGGGTCGCCCGGGTAGCCGTGGTCGGCGCTCCAAACCTGCTGGCTGGACTCGGGGTCGCGGGCGAACGCCGCCACTCCGGCCTCGGTGTACAGAGGCGCGTACACGCCGTGCACCGGCCGGGGCGTCGCGTCGGCGACCCCGTGGGTGTCGACGAAGAAGTACCTGATGCCTTCCGCCGCCAGGTACTCCTCGACCCCGGGGTAGTACCCGCACTCGGCCAGCCAGATGCCGACAGGATCTTTCCCGAAGGTGCCGCGGTAGTGGTTGGCCGCGACGGAAATCTGCGCGCGCACCGCGGTCGGGTTCTGCTGCATGAGCGGCAGGAAGCCGTGGGTGGCCGTGCAGGTGATGATCTCGAGGTACCCGGCGTCCTGAAGCCGCCGGAAGGCCCCGACCAGATCTCGCCCGTACCGGTCGTGGAACGCGGCCCGAAGCTGGGCGAGGTGCCGCTGGTAGAACCGCGCGATGGGCCCGAAGGTCTGGTCGTCGCGGGTGCGGTGGACTTCCCTGTCGGTCAGCTCGCACAGCCGGTCGAGTCTCTTGGAGTAGCGGCCCATCAACAGCTCGTCCCGGAGCATGCTGACCAGCGTGGGCGACAGAGTCAGCGTCAGCCGGTACGGAATGCGCTCGTCGGCCAGCCGGTCGAACGCGGCGAGCAGCGGCAGGTAGGTCTCCGAGATGGCCTCGTAGAGCCAGTCTTCCTCGAGGAACTCGTCGTGTTCGGGGTGGCGCACGAACGGCAGGTGCGCGTGGAGGACGATCGCCAGGTAGCCGCGCATGGGCCTCTAGTAGGGCCGGCCGGACGGCGGCGGAAACCAGCCGCGACCCGGCCCCGGCGCCTCGCCTGGGCTCGGCGCGCCGCCGAACGCCCGCGACAGGCTGCCGGGCGGGCCGAAGCCGGCCGTCGCCAGGTATTCGACCTCACCCGCGAGCTGCTCGATGCGCGCGCGGCCCTCACGCAGGTACTGGCGCAACAGGCGCAGCGGCATCGTCCAAGGTATGCGCAGGAAGCGCACCGAGGTCTCTCGCGAGGCCCCGAGCTGCGGCAGCGCCACCAGATTCGTCGACGGGCCCAGGCGGTGCGAGCGGCCGTCTTCCCCGACCCAGTGGGCCTCGACCCGGTACGGGCGGCCGGGGGCCAACCCGTGCAGGTAGAAGCTCTTCGATTCGAGGGCGAAGTCCAGCTCGCGAACAAGGGACTCGCCGTCGTACACGCGAATCACCGAGCGGGGGTTCACCAGCCCGGCGCGCGCGGCGGCGCGGGTGGCGGCCTGGAAGTCCCAGAAGAAGAAGAGGGTATGCGGGTCGCGCGGGAGCAGCACCGCCGCGTCGTCGTCGTACCGGTCGGGCAATTCGCCCAGGTTCTCGTCGAATTCCTTGCCGGCGAATTCGTGCACCGGCGCGGCCTGTTCTTCGGTCAGGTGGTGGCGCCGGGCCTCGGCTTCTCCCGCCACCTTCGCCACGAAGAAGCCCTCGACCAGCGGAGCGGCCTCGGCGTCCGATTCGAGCGGCGGCGTGCCGGCGCGGTGGGAATCGGGTGGACCCGTCGGCGCCGCATGCTCACGGGCGGGACCGGCCTCGGGCGGGGCTTCCGCCCTCTCGGCCCGGCCTGGGCGCGGGCGGGCGACCGACGACTTCCCGAACTGCACCACGCGCGCCGCTTTCGTCTTCGGCCGTCCGGCCGGGGCCGGCTCGGACCTTTTTCCGGCCTTCTCGGGTGCGCCCTTGGGCGGCTTCAGCGCCTCGGGGACCGCCTTCTTCAGGGCGGCGATCAGCTCGTCGCGCGTCTTGAGCTGGCTGAAGCCCTTGCCCAGGTGCTTTCGCGCCAGCTCGCGCAGGTATCGGACGGTCAGCGTCTTCAGGTCGTCCATAAGGGGGCGGGCTTACGACTTCGAGCGGAGGGGGTCAAGGTTTCGAGGCGGCCAGGGGGCCAGACATGTTCCGTGCTGGAACCTCGGGAGAACGCGGTTATCCTCCACTTCGCTTGTCCGACTCGCCGAGCATTCTGCTTTGCAGCTTCGACGTGCTCCCGGCGCCGACCGGGTCGTCGCGGCGCATGACTGAGTACGTCAAGGGGCTATCCGACCGCTTCCAGGTGGTGGTGCTGACGTCCAAGACGCCCGACCACCCGCACATCGAGCGGTTTCACGGCGCCCGGCTGTTGCGCGTACCGGTCGGCAACGGAGACCTGGCCTCGCGCCTGAAGGCCTTCGACCGCGCGGTGCAGCGGCAGCTCGAGAGCGAAGAGTACGCGCTGGTGCACTTCTGCGACCCGTTCGGCGGGTACTCCATCTGCGAGCTCAAGAGCGAGTACCCGTACCGGCTGGTGTACGAGGCGCACGGTTTCCCGTCGCAAGAGCTGCGCTTCACCCACCCGCAGGCGGAAGGCGACCGGCGCTTCCTGGCGAAGGTGCGCCGCCAAGAGCTCTTCTGCCTGATGAACGCGCACCGGGTGGTGTGCGGGTCCGAGGTGACGCGTGACTTCATTCAGGGCTTGGGAGTGCCACGCGAGAACGTCCGGGTGATTCGAGCCCCGGTTGACCTGACGCCCTACGCCCCCGAGGCGATGGGCGTGCCCGACGGCTCGCCGATGCGCGTCATCTACCTGGGCAGCCAGGCCAGCTACCAGGGCCTGCCGACCTTGTTGAGGGCGATGCAGCAGGCGGCGCGGCGGGCCGACATCCGGCTGGCGATCGTCGGCCCCCGACACCCCGACTGGCAGCCGCACCTGGAAGACCTGGTGGCCGAGCTGAAGCTCGCCGGCAAGGTCGAGTTCCAGCCGCCGGTGGCGCACGACGACCTCTACAAGGTACTGGCCGCCGCCGACGTGGGAGTGGTGCCGCTCGACGACACCGACCGAAACCGGACGCAGGGCGGCGCGCTGGCCAAGGCGTCCGAGTACTTCGCCGCGGGCCGTCCGGTGATCGCCGCCGATCTGCCGGTGACGCGCGAGCTCCTGCCCGACACCGCGACGCTCTTTTACCCGCCCGGCGACTGGAAGGCGCTCGGCGAGCGGCTGACGCAGCTCTCGGAAAGCCCGAAGCTGCGCCTCGAGATGGGGGCCCGCGCCAGAGGCGTCGCGTCGGACAGAGCGGACGCCTCGGCCATCCGCGGCATGCTTCTCGACCTGTACGACCAACTGCTGGGCAGCTCGGCCCCGCGGAACGGCGCGGTTCGGGAAGCGGCCGACGGCGACGTGGGCACTCCGACCAGCCGGGTCAAAGGGGCGGACCACGTCAGCGACGAGCCTGTCCCCAAGACCGACCCCGCCATGCGGCGGCCCGATGACCCGGCAGAACCTTCCGCCCGCACCAACCCCGAGGCGGCTCTGCCCCTTGGGTTGGGGGCGCCGGCCCAGGCGCCGGCCACCGAGGTGCCGGTCATCGTAGGCGAACAGATCAAGGGTGGGGGCGGTCGATCGGTGCTGTCCACCGAGCCCGACGCCGTCGCCCCTGCCGAGGTGCCGATGGTGATGGGCCTGCCGCTGCGAGACGCGTCGGCCGACCCGACGCCTCGGCCGACCGCCGCCATCACCGAGCCAGGGGTGGCACCCATCGGCTCGGACGACGGCGAGGCGCGCACGCCCTCACCGTCGAGCGTCACCCTGCCCGACCCCAGCAACGCGACCACGCTGCCCGGCGTCGTGGACTCGCGCGGCGAATTCACGCCGATCCGCCCGATCGGGCGGCCTCCGGCGGCGGTGCTCGCGCACACTCCGGCCCCCCCGGTGCTGAAGCCCGCCTCCCCTGCCCAGACGCTGCCCGACCCGCCGGCGGCTGAAGCCGCCGCTCCGGGGACCGCCGCCCAGGTCGCCTTCTCGGAAATCTCGAGGAGAACCGATTCCATGTGGGACGCTGTCAGCGGCACGGACGCAGCCTCGATGCTCGCCGCCCTGCCGCCGTCGCCGGCCTCCCCCGGGTCGAGCGGTTCGCCCGACACGCCCATCACGCCGGCTCCGGCGTGGGCGCCGCCGCGCCTCGAACCCACTCCACCGCTTGGGACGATGACGGCCCCGCCTGCGCGCCGGGTCGAACCAGCGGCCGGGCCCGCTCGCTCTCCGCCGGTGCTGGCCCCCCGGGAAGGCGCCGGGTCGGCGCCAAGCGATGAGCCCGAGGAAATCAGCAGCGACGAGGTGCAGGAAGCCGACGACGGAGTCCCGATGGACGCCGCAGACCTGATCGAGCCCGAAGAGCCCGCTTCGACGCTGGACGACGACGCGGCCCCGTCCAAGCTCGACCCCTGGTTCGCCCAGCTCGCCCACGGGTATTGCCCACCCGAGGGGGCGCAGTTCGCCCGCCACACCCCGCCCACCAACTTCCCCGGCCGAGACACTCTGCCGCCCGACGCCCGCGCAAAGTCTTGAGCGGGTGGCGGGCCACTCACTGTCCTTTCCAGGGCGACCGATCGCTGACTAGACTGGCCGAGCGCCAAAATGGATCGCCGCGTCCTCATCGTCGAAAGCCAGAACGACTTCGCGCTCACCATGGCGTCGGTGCTCAAGGGCGCCGGGTACCAGACCGCGACGGCCGCGAACGCGGCTGACGCGCAGCGCGAGCTCGAGAAGCGGCGGCCCGACCTCGTGGTGCTACGCGCCGAGCTGCCCGATCAGTCGGGCTTCGTCCTGTGCGGGCAGATCAAGAAGGGCAAGTTCGGGCAGAACCTGCCGGTCGTCATCCTCTCTTCCGACGTCGGGCGCGAGGGGCTGTCGCAGCATTCCCAGAGCCCCCAGGCTGCCGACGGGTACCTGACCATCCCGTTCGACATGGGAGAGCTGGCGCAGATCGCCTCGGGCATCCTGCCGCTGAACCGGTCCGCCGACGGAGACGACACCGACGCCTCGCTCGACGCAGCGCTGTCCGGGGCCCCTCAACAGCGGGTCGAGGCGCCGCTCCTGCCCCCTCCCATTCGCACGACGCCCGGCGGCCCGCCCCGCCTGCCGAAGCGCGAGCGCCGTAGCGCCATCACCGACGACGACCGGGCCTTCCTCGACAGGGCCTTCCAGTCGATCGCCGACCGGAAGGCCGAGCTGTTGGCCGAGTCGCGCGAGCTGAAGCGCACGCCCCCGCGCCGCGACCTGATGGGGACCCCCGAGGGCAAGATACAGATCTTGCGCGAGGAACTGAAAGTCCGCGAAGCGCAGGTCGCCCGCATCTCCGAGATCTGGAACGTGCGCGAGCGCGAATTGCTCTCGGTCGAAGACCGGGTGCACGAGAAGGACGTCGAGTTGCAAGGCCTGAAGATGCAGGTCGACGACGTGGTCCGCCGCCTGAACGACGCCCAGGCCCTGCTGATCACCAAAGAGCGCGAGCACGGGGCGGTGGTCGACGACCTGCTGTTGCAGAAGTTCGTCGGCGAGAAAGAGGTCATCGAGGTCGTCTCGGCGAAGGAGAAGGACATCAACGTCCTTCGCCGCGAGCTTTCGGCCCGGGACGAAGAGCTCGCCCGTAGGGCGGTCGAGATCGACGCCCAGAAAGCCGAGTACGAGAAGCTCGAGAAGCAGCACGGGGTGGTGACGCTCGAGTTCGAGGTCAAGGAACGCCAGGCCGCCGAGACGCTGGCCGCCCGCGACTCCGAAATCGCCCAGCTCAAGACCGAGGTGGGCGAGCTCAACATCAAGCTGATGGCCACCGTCGGCGAGCGCGACCAGCGCTACGAGAAGTACGACGGTGACCTGAAGGCCCTGGGCGAAGAGCTCGAGAAAGCCCGGTCCGAACGCGACTCCACCGTCCGGGGCCTCGAGGCCAAGCTGGGCGCCGCGGAAGAGCACGGCCAGGGAGCCGACGCCGAGATCGAACGGCTGCGGGCCGCGGCGGTCGAGGCCGAGAACAAGCACGCGGCGCAGGTCGGCACCCTCGAGAAGGACCTGTCCGAGTGGCAGGGCAAGGCCGAAGACCTGCGCGTGCAGCGCGACGGCATCGCCCAGTCGATGACCGACCGGCTGGCCGAGCGCGACGCGAAGATCGGCAAGCTCGAGAAAGAGCTGGCCGAAACCGTCGAACGCAGCGAGCGCCAAGAGGCCGAGCTCAACTCGCAGATTCAGCAGAAGCTCGAGCGCATCGGCGAGCTCGAGGGCGAGGTCGAAGCGGTCAAGGCGAACCTCGCCGACCGCGAGCTGGAATTGAGCGGCGAGCTGTCCGCCCTGCAAGACGCCAAGGACACCCTCGAGCAGGACTTGACCGGCCGGCTGACGGCGGCCGACGCCACCATCGCGAAGCGGAACGCCGAGATCGCCGACCACCTGGCGACCATCGACGCCCGCGAGAAGGCGATCGACGCCCGCAACACCGACCTCGACGACCGCAACCGACAGATCGAGCAGCTGGTGGCCAAGGTGGCCGCCTCCGAGGGGGTGGCGGCCGATCGGGCGAAGCAGATCGCCGCGCACCAGGGCACCATCGCCCAGCGCGACCGGACGGTCGAAGACCTGAACGGCGAGATCGCCGAGCGCGACGCCGGCATCGCCGACCTGAACGGCAAGCTCGAAGCCACCCAGGAAGCGCTCGACTCGACCCAGGCTTCCCTGCTCGAGACCCAGGGCACGCTTGCGCAGACCCAAGGCGAGCTCAAGGCGACGCAGAACATTCTCGGCCAGACGCGGGCCAGCCTCGAGCAGAACCAGGCCGACCTGTCGAAGACGATTCAAGAACGCACCGAGCGCGAGGGCGACCTCAAGGTGGCCCGGGACGAGATCGCCCGGGTCACCCAGGTGCTGCGCCAGACCGAAGAGGCCAAGGCCGACCTCGAAGAGAAGCTCACCTCCGAGATCGGCCAGCTGAAGGCCGACCTGTCCGAGTCCAAGGGGAACCTCGAGGCCGAGCAATCGGCCCACGAGAAGCTGGCCGCCGAGACCTCGGAATCGATCGCCGAGCTCACCCAGGAACGCGACGCCCTGCGCGACCAGCTCGAGACCACGTCCGGCGAGCTCGCGGCCAGCCGCGAGTCCCTGACCGAGCAGGGGGCCGAGCTCGCCGCCGAGCGCACCGCGCACCAGGAGAGCCGGGGGTCGGCCGAGGCCGTGGCCGAAGACTTGAACCGGCAGGTCGCCGAAGGCACCGACGAGAACGCCCGGCTCACCGAGGCCTTGTCGGCCACCAAGCAGGAACTGGGCGCCCGCGTCGCCGAGATCACCCAGTTGGGTTCGAAGCTGGCGCACGCCGAGGAAAACCGCGCCAACCTCGACGAACGCATCGCCACGCTCACCGAAGAGTCTCAGCGCCGCGAAGAGCTGCTGCAGAATGATCTGGCCAACAAGAGCAAAGAGCTGGCCGACACCCTGCGCAAGCTGACCGCGCTCGCGCAAGAGAAGGCCCGGCTGGGCGAGGCGGCCACCCGCGACGCCGCGGCCAAGGCCGAGCAGTTGAAGGCGCAGGAGGCCAAGCAAAAGGCCGCGGCGGACGAGGCCAAGAAGAAGCTCGACGAGGCCGCGGCCCGCGCCAGCTCGCTGCACAAGGACCTGACCCAGGCCCAGGAGTCGCTCGAAGAGCGGGCCGAGCAGCTCACCGCGATGACCCAGGCCAAGGCCGCCGCCCTGGCCGAGCGCGACCAGGTGCGCGCCACGCTCACCGAAAAGGTAGGCCAGGCGACCGGCAAGCTACAGGAAGCGCTGGCCGCCCTGGCGCACGAGAAGGCCGACCACAAGCGGTTGGCAGACGAGGCCGCGGCCAAGGCCGCGAAGCTCGCCCAACTGGCCCATGAAAAGGACACCAAGGCGACCGATCTCGAGGGCAAGATCAAGGAAGCGGCGGCCCAGCTCGCGGCCCGGGCCCGTAAGATTCAGGAGTTCGAGCTGGCGCTCGAGAACGCGCACTCCGCCAAGGTGCGCAGCGAGAAAGAGCTCGCGGTGAAGGCGACGCAGGCCGAGGCGAAAGCGAACGAGGCCCTGACCAAGCTGGCCGCCGCCGCGAGGGACAAGAAGGATCTCGAGGGCCGCCACGCGAAGGAGCTCGAAGAGGTGGCCGCGAAGCAGAAGAGCGACGCCGAGCGCCGCGAGGCGGTGAAGGCCCAGGAAGTCCAGCGACTGCAGGCGGCCGTCCAGGAAAAGAGCAAGGCCCTGAAGGTGGTCGAGCTCGAGCTCGCCCGCTTCAAGAGCAAGGGCGCGGCACCCGTGGCGAAGGCCGGCCCGGTGTCTGCCGCGCCCACCAAGCAGGTGGCCCCCCCGGCCTTCGAGGGAGACCACTCGTCGAGGCTGAGCACCATTCCGATCGAAGCGGTGCCTACGACGCCGCTGGCGGCGAAGCTGGCCGACGCCGGCTCGGCGCGGCCAGTGGCCTCGGCCATTCCCGGACCGAAACCTGCCGCAGCCAGGCCTGCCGTCCCCGCCGCGGCCAAGGCGCCGGTCATCAGCGCGCCCAAGAAGCAGCCCGTGCCGTCGCAGGACGACTCGGGCGAACGGACCATCGTCATGCAGGTGCCGGCCACCCCCGAGCCCGAGGACGACTGGACGGCGCTGGTGGACGACCTCGACAAGTAGCTTCGGGCCGGGCCTTCCGCTCGCACCCCCCTTTTCGGCTATAAAGTGCGCCGCTCGCGGGGGGCCGAGGTTTGCTTATGGAACGCGTCAGAATCGCAGTGCCGTTCTTATTGCTGGGGCTGGTGGGCTGCCGCGACACCACGACGTTTCGCGCCCCCTTCGACGGCGGGCTGGCCTGCGGCGCGCACGAGCGAATCATCGACGGCGCGTGCACCTTCGTGTGCGTGCGCGACACCGACTGCGCCGTCGGGCAGCGCTGCAACCTCTTCGCCGGGACGTGCGAGGCGAAGCCTCCGGCGCCCGACGCGGGGCCCGGCGGCTTCCCCTGCACCAACGGCGCGGGCCGCTGTTCGGCCGACGCCAAGAGCGTCGAGACCTGCGGGCCCGACGGAACCTGGGCCACCGCGCAGACCTGTGCACCGCCCTATGGCTACTGCCTGAACGAGAAGTGCCTGGCCTGCCAGCCGGGGGCCGCGGTCTGCGACAGCGCCAACACCCACGTGTCGAAGGTGTGCCTTGACGACGGAAGCGGGTTTCGAACCATCACCTGCTCGGGCACGCTGACCTGCACCGACGGCGAGTGCCGCGAATGCCCCCCGGACCAGGTCCGTTGCAGCTCGGACGGCAAGTCGGTGGTGGTCTGCAGCCGCACCACCGACGAGACCGGCCTGTGGCGGTGGACGTTCGACGGCGACGCCTTCGACGGAAGCTGCATCACCCAAGTGTGCGAGGGGACGCCGGCCCACTGCCGCACGCCGGCCTGCTTCCCCGGGACGACGCAGTGCAAGAACACGACGGTCCAGCAGGTCTGCAGCGACCGCGGCGCCTGGGCCGACGTGGCCTGCGCGGCCCTGCCCGGCTACGGCCCGGCGTCCCAGTGCCAGAACGGCGTTTGCTTCGACGAGTGCGCCGACGCGGCCAAAGCCAAGAGCTACTTCGGCTGCGACTACTGGACGGCCGTGCTGGACAACGTCGTCGACGTCGCCTTCAAGGGCGGCACCTCGTCGGGCCAGGGGTTGACCGACTCGGACTTCGCCTTCGTCGTCGCTAACCGGTCGGTGCAGCCCTCGACCGTGAAGATCAACCGGTACAAGGGCGGCGCGGTGCAGACGGTCAAGACGGTGACGGTGCCTGGGCGGCTCGACGCGGCGACCAAGGGGCTGGCGGTCATCTACGTGCCGTGGCAGTCGGTCGGCACGACGGCGACCGACTCGACGATCTCGGGCCTGCAGCGCTACGCCTACCGGATTCAGAGCTCGACGCCGGTGACCGTGTACCAGTTCAACCCGCTCCCCGCGATGAAGACGGTGAGCGGCGCGCCGACCTACAGCTACACCAACGACGCATCTCTGCTCTTGCCGGCGCACATTCTCGGCACGGCCTACGTCGGCATGGCGCCCGAGCACGTCATCCGCCGGACGGGCAGCGAGTCCGGCACGCCGTCCATCAGCTTCAACGGCAGCCTCACCATCGTCGGCACGGAGGACGGCACCCAGGTGACGGTGAAGGCCAGCGCGCGGACGCTCGGCGGGTCCGGGGTTTCGGCGCTCACCGCCGGGGGCAGCCAGACCTTCACCATCAACTCGTACGACGTGCTGCAGATCGCCAGCGACAACCCGGCGAACGTCGCCAGCGGCAGCACCACGGGCAACCTCGAGTGCAAGGACGACCCCTACCAAGACCCGTTCACCTGCCAGATTCTCGGCTGCGACAAGTTCTGCAGGGTCGACTCCGACCTGACCGGAACCGTGGTGACCACCGACAAGCCGGTGGCCGTCTTCGGAGGCTCGTCCTGCACGCTGCGGGGCTATGCGGACGTCGCGTGCGATCACGTCGAGGAGCAGCTCTTCCCGTTCGTGACCTGGGGCAAGACTTTCGCCGCGCTGCGCACCGCGCCGCTCCGGCTCACCAACAACTCCTTCGCCTCGGCCACCAACGCGGGGCCCGACTACTACAAGATCGTCGCGGGCTGCCCGGCCAGCACCTGCTCGAGCGGCACCACCCTGACCATCACGCCCACGCCCGCGCAGGCGGACGTGCTCTCCCCCAACCGCTGCGTGGCCGGCACCGCCCTCTGGTCCGCTCCACCCAACAACTGCCGGCTGATGGGTGGGCAGTTCGTCGAGTTCCGAAGCAAGACCAGCTTTACGGTGACCGCCAACCAGCCGATCTCGGTCGGCCAGTTCTTCGCCGGCGAGAACGCGACGACCTTCACCGACACAGTCGGCCAGACCGACGCCCCGGCGCAGGGCGACCCGTCGTTCATCCTCCTGCCGCCGGTCGAGCAGTGGCGGTCGAGCTATACGGTGTTGACCGCCCCGGGCATTCGCGACAACTACATCGCCATCGTCTACGACAACGCGAAGGTGCAGTCGGTGAAGGTGGACGGGGTGGCGGTAGCGCCCACCACCACCATCGGCGGCTACAAGGCGGTCAACGCGGCGGTCTCGGTGGGCACCCACACCGTCGACGTGGTGCCCAAGGCAGGAATTTCTCCGCCGCCGGGCGCCGGCGTGACGGTGTACGGGTTCGACAGCTACGTCAGCTACGGGTACACGGGCGGCCTCGACCTGGGCGCCATCGTCACCGGCATCAACCCCGGCGGGTAGGCGGAAGAAACCCGCTACGGCCGCGCCACCACGATCGCCCGGTTGGGTTCGTCGGCCGCGGCGCCTAACCCCTCGACGTAGACGGTGTAGACCGAGAGCTGCGAATCGGCGGCCGACGCGGACTGGGTGGGCTGGGCGGTGTTGCCGCCGGCGCGCGGGTCTACGACGACGGTGGACCCGAGCCGCTTGGCGGGCGGCAGGAACCAGGCCAGGGCGCCGGACAAGGGCGACAGTTTCTTCCAGTCGAAGCCGACGACGTAGCCGTGGTAGTCGGCGGCCTGGCCCACTTGGTGGTCGCCGGCGACGAACGACAGAAACACCTTTCCGCCCGGCGTCACGGCCAGGGTGGGCGAGAAGGCGTCCCAGGCAGACCCGAGCGGCCGGTCGGGAATGACGACGAATTCGGTGTTCTGGGGCGGAGGCCGCATCGCGAAGACGTTCAGATCGCCACTGGTGATCCAGCTCTTGGTGCCGGGGACGAAGAGCGAGACATACACGGTGTTGTAGGCCACCCCACCCTGCGACTCGAGCGAGGTGAACGCCGCGATGGCCTTCTGGGTGACCGGATCGGTGGCGAGCGCGACGTGGTCCTGCGGAGTGGGGTTGCCGCTCGAACCGACTCCGGTGGCGTTGATGCGCACCGGCTGCGTGAAGACGCCGCCCGTGGTCGGGTCGCGGTAGACGGCATACACCTCGGTGTCCATGCCCGACGACGGGGGAGCCATCGCCCGCGTCGCGGTGAACCCGACGTGCAGCGCCGAGGTGGCGGGCAGCGTGGCGATGGCGGGCCGGCGGGCGTTGAAGATGTTGCCGGCGTCGGGCCCGCTCGAAATGAACGCCTGTTCGGCCGGCCCCGCCGCCAGCGCGTCGGACACGGTGCGAACCACCAGCGAAGAGTCGTCCAGCGTCACCATCGCCACCTGGCCGTCGCGCCACGGGGCCAGGGCGCAGTCCTGGATGAGCGGCGCCACACCCCCGTCGTCGGGTGTCGGGTAGGCGACATCGAGCGCCTCGGCGGGGCCGCCCCAGGTCTGGCCCAGGTCGCGGCTGACGCGCACACGTACGCCCGAGCCCACGTTGTAACAGGCGAACAGAGTCCCGTTCTCGGCCTGGTAGGCGAGCTTGACGTGCGTGCCGATCGAGTCGATCTGCGAGGGGCGCCGCACGCCGTCGAGCGGGTAGTCGGCGCCGCGGCGCAACGTGAGGTGGCCGAAGAGCTGGCCTTCCTGCTCGAGCGCGACGTACTGGCGGGCAGAGTCGATGGCGACGATGGCGGGGTTCCGCGACGCGAAGGGGCTGACGAAGGTCTCGGCCGACACTCCGGGCGCCGCCGTCGTCGCCGTCACCCTCTCCGAGAGGAAGGGCAAGGGCCGCGCCTCGCCCGCGTCCACTGGGCCGCCCGCGTCTGGCGCGCCGGCGTCCAGGCCGAAGATGCGCACGCACAGGTGCTGAGTTACGGAGTCGCAGAGGTACCCGCCAGGGCAGGTGTTCGAATTCTGGCAAACCTGCGCGGCGCAAGCCCCCAGGTTGCAGACCTTGTCGAGGGCGCAGTCGAGCGGCCCGGTGCAGCCGCCGGCGTCGGCGGCGGGGCCCGCGTCGGGCCCGCCGAGCACGCCCAGCACGATCTGGTCGGCGGAATTCAGTCCCGCCACGAAGAAGCCCTTCTTCACTCCCTGGCCCGCGTCGGCGTCGTGGTACGTCCACAGCGCCCCCTCGACGGTCTGGTCGGGGTAGCTGACGTCCGCGGCCGACACCGAGGCGACCCGCCAGTGGGCCACGTCGCCGGGCTGGCGCGACGTCCAGGCCAGCGCGAAGTCGGTCTCGTCCGCGACGACGATGAGGTCGATCGCCCCCCCGCCGTCGGTCATCGGCTGGGGGCCCGCGTCCACCGCCCCGCCGCCGTCGCCCCCGTCCTCACCGGGCGAGGCACCGCCGAAGAAGGCGGACTTGCACGAGGCCGACAGCCGCGACGCGCCGTCGTAACAGGCCTGGCGCGAAGAGACCCAGGAGTCGCGGGCGGCCTGGCTGCAAACCGGCAGCTTGGCCAGGCAGTCGAGCATGACCTCGAGCGCCTTCTGGTCGTCGCCGCTGCAAGAGTTCACGCCCGTGGTGCAGGCAGCCTTGGAATCGAGCACCGGCCGGCCCTCGCCGCCGCAGTCGCCCTGCTTCGAGGCCCAGTCGAGCGCTTCGTTCTTGTCGCAGACCCCGTTCGAGGCGCAGCCCGCGAGCGCCAGGCAGGCGAGAGAACCCAGGTCGAAGAGGTTTCGCATGGGGCGGCGTTCTAGGCGAAGCCGCCCCCCGGCGCCAACCCGGGCGCCCTACGGGTGGACTTGTTCCGGCCGCCGCAAGTCAGGCCCGTGTACGCTGACCAGCGCCCGGCGAACCCGCAAACCTGGCGCGGTGCCCGGAGGAGCCTGCCACGCCTGCCGCACCGCCCGCGCCAGCGCCAGCCCGAGGAGGACGATGAAACCCCCTGGCATCACTGCCACCAGCACCACCCCCAGAATCTTCACCAGCGAAACCATGACCGTCTACCGCCTCTCGAGGCTGCGTATGTGCACGCGACGTGCCGGCGGCGCAGCAAATTCGGCGCGAGTCGTTTGGCAGACTTGCCGGGACGAACCGTGGGTCGGACGCCAAGGTCAGGGCGCTTTTGCCACGGTAAAGGCGCAGCCCATTCGCTATGGTGGCCCCGTATGCTTCCTCTCCAGGGCTCCGAGGGTTCCCCATCGAGCGTCGCCGAAGCGGGGGCCCGCCTCGAGGCGACCGGGTACCTGGTGTCGAGCGACATCTCGACGGTCGCCTTCCTGGCTGACCGCCTCGAAAAACCGGTGCTGGTCGAGGGACCTGCCGGCGTGGGGAAGACCGAGTTCGCCCGGGCCTGGGCGAAGGCGCTGGGGCGCGAGCTCATCCGACTGCAGTGCTACGAGGGGCTCGACGAAGCCAAGGCGCTTTACGAGTGGGAGTACGCCAAGCAGTTGCTCTACACGCAGCTCTTGAAGGACAAGATCGGCGAGCTGGTGGCCGGCGCCCCTTCGCTCGACCAGGCGGCCGACCGGGTGGCGAAGAGCGACGCGGTCTTCTTCTCGGAGCGCTTCCTCTTGCCGCGGCCGATTCTGAAGGCCCTCCTGTCACCCGTGCCGGCGCTCTTGCTGGTGGACGTGGTGGACAAGGCCGACCCCGAGTTCGAGGCCTTCCTGCTCGAGGTGCTGGCCGACTACCAGGTCACCGTGCCCGAGCTCGGCACTTTCACGGCCCGCCACCGGCCGCGGGTGGTGCTGACGTCCAACAACGCCCGCGAGCTGTCGGACGGGCTGAAGCGCCGGTGCCTGCACCTGCACATCGATTACCCCACCCGAGAGCGCGAGCTGCGCATCGTGCGCGCGCGGCTGCCGGGGGTGCCCGAGAAGCTGGCGGCCCAGGTGGTCGACGCCATCCAGAAGATCCGCTCGCTGGACCTGAAGAAGCCCCCGTCGATCAGCGAGACGCTCGACTGGGCGCAGAGCCTGGCCCTGCTCAACGCCGACTCGCTCACCCCCGAGCTGGTGGCGGCCACCCTCAACCTCGCCCTGAAGCACGAGGGCGACATCGAGAAGGCCAAGGGCCACCTGGCCCAGATCGCCCAGGGGTAGCGGCTACTCCTCTTCGACGTGCGCTGACGGCGGCAGGTCGAAGAAGCCCTTGTAGCCGAGCTTGATCGAGTCGTTGGTGAACGTCTCGCCGCGCTTCTTGTCCACCATCCACCACTTCTTGTCCTTCTGGGCGACGAGGTAGGTGGCCATCTCTCCCTCGGCCAGCCCCTTCTCTTCGACCTGGTAGTTGTCCTCGGACGTCTCGACCACCACCGTGCCCAGCACCGCCGACTTCGCGTCGACCACCTTGAA
The DNA here is from genome assembly GCA_023248915.1 of Archangiaceae bacterium. Taxonomy (GTDB): domain Bacteria; phylum Myxococcota; class Myxococcia; order Myxococcales; family Myxococcaceae; genus JAHFDQ01. The sequence goes on from JAHFDQ010000014.1 coordinate 21,795, forward strand.
GTCCTTCAGGTACGAGCTCTTCTTCTCGAAGTACCAGGGCGCCATCGGGTGGTTTTCCTCGCCTAGGCGCTTCTTGCGCTCGGCGATCGCCTTCACCGTCGACGGGTGCAACAGCTTCTTCACCTCGGCCCACTTCTTGGCCTTGACCGCGGTGAGGTACCGGGTGACCAATTCCTTGGCCGCCCGGGTCTCGGGGGTTTCAGCGGTCGGCGCGGCCTTGGGCGCCGGTTCGTCGGCGCCGGGCACGCCCTGTGCCGCGGCGAACCCCGGAAGGGCCAGGGCGGCCGCAAGGACGAGCTCCAGACGGTGGAACATGGGGGCTCCGGGGAAAAGGACGCGGGGGTTTTACCCGACGCCCCGACGATTGGAAGATTCATGTTAGATAGCGGGCGTGGCCAAGAACGAACCGCCCACCATACTCATCGTCGATGACGACCGCGCCATCCAGCGCATGCTCGCGGACGCCCTGACCAAGCAAGGCTTCACGGTCACCGTCGAACGCGACGGGGAATGGGCGCTGAAGACGTTCGAGAAGAAGCACGTCGACGCCGTGCTGCTCGACCTGTTGCTGCCGGCGCTGAACGGGTACGAGGTCGCCCGCAAGCTGCGCTCGACGCCGAAGGGCAAGAAGACGCCCATCATCATGATCTCGGGCGTCTACAAGAACGCCCTGCACCAGAAAGAAGCGGTGCAGAAGCACGGGGCCTTCGCCTTCCTCGAAAAGCCGATGAAGCTGTCGGCGCTGTACCAGACTTTGAAATCGGCGCTCGGCGACCGGTACCCGAAAGAGAAGCCACCCGTCCCGCCCCCGCCGCCGTCGGTAGACAGCGAGATCGCCGAAGAGAAGCTGGCCGACCCGGCGGCCCGCGAAGAGCTGAACCAGGTCGAGTCGCAAGCGAAGCGCCAGGGCGCCTCGGGGATTTCGGGCCCCACCATTCGCGGAGACTTCAGCCAGAAGCCCCTGCCCGAGGTGTTGGCCGAGGTCTACCGGTGGAAGGGCACCGGCGCGTTGCTGCTCCGCCGCGAGAAGGTAAAGAAAATCGTCTACTTCCGGTCGGGGCAGCCGCAGTCGATCAAGAGCAACCTGCTTTCCGAGTGCCTCGGCCGGGTGATGGTCCGCGAGAAGATGATCTCCGAGGCCGAGTGCGAAGAGTCGCTGAAGCGCATGAAGGCCTCGCAGCGCCAGCAGGGCACGGTGTTGATCGAGATGGGCTGCATCAGCCCGCACAACCTGGTCTACGCGCTGATGCTTCAGCTGCAGACCAAGCTGTTCGACGTCTTCCGCTGGGAACGGGGCGACTACCAGTTCAACCCCAAGGTCAGCCCGCCGCCCGAGACGGTCAACCTGGACATGACCACCGCCGCCATCATCTACGACGGCGTGCGCCGGTTCTTCGATCAGGCGCGGCTGGCGCGGGTACTGGGCAACGTCGACGCGCTGTTCGCCCACCCTTCCGAGAACCCGCTCTACGCGCTGCAAGACGCGGGGCTGGGCGAAGACGAGCAGCAGCTTCTCCAGGCGGTCGATGGCCACAAGACGGTAGCCACCTTGCGGGCGCTGGCGATTCTGGGGCCGCTCGAGACCGACCGATTCCTGTACGCGATGAAGTGCGCCCAGATGATCGAGCTTCGCGAACGCCCCGCCGAGGGCAAGGTGAAGCCGTCGATCGCCAAGCTGGCCGAGATGCTGCCCAAGCCTCCGCCCTTGCCGCCGATGCCGACCCCGGTGCCGATGCCAGCGGCGCAGGTGACCGAGACCAACCACCCAGTGCAACGGGCCGAAGAACCGCTGCCGATGCCATGGCGCGAACCCCGTCCGAACAAGCACGAGCCCGCGACGAGGAACGTCGAGGCGTACGCCCCCAGCACCCCCAAGGCGAAGAAGGGCCCCGCGGCCGTGCCGGCCAACCCGCCCGCCCCCAAGGCCAGCCGCGAGCCGGTGGTGGCCCGGGCGGCGTCGTCGCTCTTGCCCGAGCTGTCGGGGGTCTACAGCAGCAGCAAGCTGTCCGGCGAAGAGAGCCTGCTCCGCGAGCGCCTGGTCAACAAGGTGGCGCAGATGCGCAAGATGGACTTCTTCGAGGTGCTGGGGGTGACGCAGAACGCCTCGCGCGAAGAGGTCAAGCGCGCCTACTTCGCCCTGGCGAAGGAATACCACCCGGACAAGCACTTCGGGTCGTCGTCGGCCGAGATTCGGCAACTCGCCGGGCAGGTGTACGACGTCATCTCGAGCGCCCACGACACGCTGACCGACCCCGACGAGCGCGAGCGGTACGTGCGCGAACTGGCCAGCGGCGTCAAGCGCGACATCGGCGACGAGGTCGGAAAAATTCTCGCCGCCGAGGGCAAGTTCCAGAAGGGCGAAGAGCTCTTGCGGCAGCGCGACTTCAGGGCGGCGCACTCGCTGTTCAAGGAGGCGATCACCCTCTACGACGAGGAAGGCGAGTTCCACGCCTACCTGGGCTGGACGCTCTTCCAGCTCGACCCCAACGAAGCGGCGAACGTCGACGGGGCCCTGAAGAGCCTCGAGAAGGCCATCAGCCTCAACCCGAAGGTGGACAAGAGCTACCTGTTCGCCGGGTACATCTACAAGGCCACCGGTCGGCCGGACAAGGCCGAGAAGCAGTTCGAGAAGGCCATCCAGTGCAACCCCGACTGCACCGAGGCCTTGCGCGAGCTGCGCATTCTGGGCAAGGCCAAGCGCTGACCTGAAAAGAGCTGACCCCTCGCGTGCTGCTCCGAGAACGGTTTCAGGTCACCCGGCCGCTCGAAGAGATGGAGCTCGCCCTCGTTCGGGCGAGCGTCACTGACGCCGGGCTGGTGAACCCGATCGAAGAGGGAGTGGTGCGCACCGCCCTGTCGCTCGCCCGGCTGTACAAGGTGCGGCACGAGGGGCGCGACGTGGGCGTGGGGGCCGCGCTCACCCCTTTCCGCGAAGAGGTGAGCCGGCGGCTGGGGCCGGTGTTGCTGGGCCGGACGGCGCCCACCCGCGAGCTCTTGGCGCCCCACCTGCGCGACCTGAAGGAACGGACGCTGCGGACCCGCGACGAGCTGGTGAAGCGCTTCGAGACCCGGCTGCCCGCGGACGCCATTCACCGTGAAATCCGCCACAAGGCGCTGGTGCTGGTGTCCGGCGGCGGCGGCGGGACGGGGTACGTCTACGTCGGCGTGATGGCGCTGCTCGACGAGTTCGGCCTGAAGCCCGCGCTGTTGGTGGGCACGTCCATCGGCGCGGTGCTCTCGCTGTTCCGGTCGCGGATGACGCGGTTCGACCTGACCGAGATCGTCAACATCGTGCGCGGCCTGTCGTGGCGGAAGCTGTTCCGCGTCATCTCGACCGAGAACCGCTACGGGCTGCCGGCGGCGCTGCGCCTGTTCCTCAGGGCCGGCATCGGGCGGTATTTCAATGCAGCCTCCGAGACGGGCGAATTGGCAGGGGCGGGGGTGAAGCTGTCCGAGCTGCCGATACCCACCCTCATCACCGTGTCCGGCATTCGCCGCGGCATGCTGCCGCGCCCCATCGAGGCCTACGAGCGGCTGCTCACGCTGACGCCGAGATCGTTCCTCGAGCCCTTGGCGGCGGCGCGGGCGCTCCAGGGCTCGATGGGGGCGCTGGCCGAGTTCTTCACCCGCCCCGAGATCATGGTGAAGCTGCACCTGGGGGCCGACGAAGAGACACGCGAGTTCGACGCGCTCGACGCGGCGGGGTTCTCGTCGGCGCTGCCGGGCATCATCCACTACGACGTGCTGCGCGACGACCTGCGCATGCGGGGGCTGCTCGACCAGCTCATGGAAGACCGGGGAATCCTCCGGCTGGTGGACGGCGGACTGGTAGACAACGTGCCTGCCAAGGCCGCCTGGAAGGCGGTGCACAAGGGGCACATCGGCACCCGCAACGCCTTCATCCTGGCGCTGAACGGCTTCGCGCCCAAGCTGACCACGCCCCTCTGGCTGCCGCTCGAACGGTTCGCCGAGCTGACGGTCGCCGAGAACCGGCCCTACGCGCACCTGTTCAAGGACTTCAAGAAGACGCTGTCGCCGCTAGAGCTGGTGCCCTCGGTCGAGATGCTGAGCCGCGCCGTCGAGATGGGTCGCCGGCAGCTCACCGACGACTTGCCCTTCCTGTCGCGGGTGATGGCGCCCTTGCCCCCGCTGTAGCGCCGTTCGGCTTTGACTTCGCCCTCCCCCGCTGGCAAAGAAGCCGGGGCCCTTCCCGCCGCCTCAGGAGCGCACCGTGAGTTCGACCTCGTCAACTGTGTTGCGCGCCGACCGCATCTGGCTCGACGGCAAGTTCATGAAGTGGGACGAGGGCAACGTCCACATCATGACCCACGCCCTGCACTACGGGCTGGGGGTGTTCGAGGGCATTCGCGCCTACAAGACGAAGGACGGGCGCCTGGCGGTGTTCCGCCTGAAAGAGCACATTCGCCGCTTCTACGACTCGGCGCACATCGTGCTGTTGAAGCTGCCCTACTCCGAGGACGAGTTCGCCGAGGCCTGCCTCGAGCTGTTGCGCCAGCAGAAGAACCTGTTCTCCGAGGGCGCCTACCTGCGGCCCATCGCTTTCATGGGCGACGGGGCGATGGGGCTGGGCGCGGTGAACCCGACGCGCGTGGCCATCACGGCCTGGGACTGGGGCGCGTACCTGGGCGAGAAGGGCCTGAGGGACGGCATCCGCGCCAAGGTCAGCTCGTTCACGCGCATGCACGTGAACGTCAACATGGTGCGCGGAAAAATCACCGGGCAGTACGTCAACTCGATTCTCGCCAAGCGCGAGGCGGTGCTGGCCGGGTACGACGAGGCGATCATGCTCGACATCTCGGGCTTCGTCGCCGAGGCCTCGGGCGAGAACGTCTTCGCGGTGGGGCGCAGCGACACCGTTCGCACCCCTTCGCTGTCGTCGCCGATTCTCGCCGGCATCACCCGCGACTCGGTGATTCGCCTGTTGCGTGACATGGGGCGCGAGGTTCAGGAAGTGTCGTTCACCCGCGACGCGCTCTACATCGCGTCCGAGCTGTTCTTCACCGGCACCGCCGCCGAGGTGACGCCGGTGCGCGAGGTGGACAACCGCCAGGTCGGGGCCGGGAAGGTCGGGCCGATCACCCGCGAGCTTCAGGAGAAGTTCTTCCGGGTGGTGCGCGGTCACGAGCCCAAGTACGCCGAGTGGCTGACCTACATCTAGGCGACCTCGGCCCGAAAGGTTTCCGTGCCCCAACCCCCGAGCCGCAAACCCGCTTCCGGCGACCAGCCGCCACCGCTCCCGACCTCGTCGGCCGAGGAGTTGGTGGGCAGCGACGGCTTCGTTTCCAACCCGTTCAACCTCGAGAACCCGTCGATTCTCGACATCGCGCCGGCCGAGCCCAAGTCGGTCGCGGACACCGGCCTCAAGATGGGCCTGTTGTCCGACATCGCGCTCAAGTTCCTGTACTACTCGGGCAGCGCCACCGGCATGTCCGTCGCCGAGGAGATGCGGCTGCCCTGGACGGCGGTGGTCGACAAGGTCATCGACTTCCTCGCCGGAGAGAAGCTGGTCGACCTGCGTG
>JAHFDQ010000192.1 GCA_023248915.1 Archangiaceae bacterium
CGGGGGCGCGGTGGCTTCCGTCGCGGGAGTGGCCACCTTCTCCGGCCTGTCCCTCAACAAGGCCGGCAGCGGCTACACCCTGGTGGCCAGCTCGGCCGGCCTGACGAGCGCCACCAGCCCGGCGTTCGACGTCCTGGCCAGCGCGGCGGCGAAGCTGGCCTTCCTCGTCCAGCCGGCCAACGGCACCGCCGGCGCGGCGCTGACTCCGGCGGTGAAGGTCCGGGTGCTGGACGCCTTCGGCAACCTGGTGACGTCAAGCACCGCCAGCGTCACCCTGGCGCTGGGCAGCAATCCGGGAGGCGGCTCCCTGACTGGCGGGGGCGCGGTGGCGGCCGTCTCGGGGGTGGCCACCTTCTCCGGCCTGTCCGTGGACAAGGCCGGCACCGGCTATGCGCTGGCGGCCAGTTCGACTTCGCTCGCCGGGGCCACCAGCCTCGCCTTCGACATCGGCGCCGGCCCCGCGGCCAAGCTGGCGTTCCTCGTTTCGCCCGCGGTGGCCTCCGCCGGTTCCGCCCTGACGCCTCCGGTACAAGTGCGGGTCGAGGACGCCTACGGCAACCCGGTGCCTGCTTCCACCGCCAGCGTCACCCTGGCGCTGGGCGCCAACCCGGGCGGCGCCTCCCTCACTGGCGGGGGCGCGGTGGCTTCCGTCGCGGGAGTGGCCACCTTCTCCGGCCTGTCCCTCAACAAGGCCGGCAGCGGCTACACCCTGGTGGCCAGCTCGGCCGGCCTGACGAGCGCCACCAGCCCCGCGTTCGACGTCCTGGCCGGCCCGCCGTCGAAGCTGGCCTTCTCTGCGCAGCCGGCAAGCGGCACCGCGGGCGCGGCTCTGAGTCCAGCGGTGAAGGTGAAGGTGCTGGACGCGTTTGGCAACCCCGTGGCCACCTCCAGCGCCAGCGTCTCCCTGGCCCTGGGCAACAACCCCGGCTCGGCCACCCTCTCGGGCGGTGCGGCGGTGGCAGCGGTGGGGGGCGTCGCCATCTTTCCCACGCTGCTGCTGGACCGCGCGGGCACCGGCTACACCCTGGTGGCCAGCTCGGCCGGCCTGGCGGGCGCCACCAGCGCCGCCTTCGACATCGGCGCTGGCGCGGCAACGAAGCTGGTTTTCACTTCGGCGCCCCAGACTGTCGCCGTCGGCGCCTGCGCTGGCCTGGCCACGGTAGAGGCGCGCGACGCCTTCGACAACCCCGTCCTGTCCGCCACGGGGGTGGTGGCGGCGCTGGCGGCCAGCCCGACCACGGTGTCCTTTCACGACGCCGCGGACGCCGCTTGCGCCGGCACGCCGGTGACGAACCTGTCGCTTTCCCCTTCCGCCTCCTTCCTCTTCCGCGGCACCGTCGCCGGAGACGTCACCCTCACCGCCTCGAGCGGCAGCATGACTCCGGCCTCGCAGACGGAAACCTTCACCTCGCTGAGCGCGGTGGCCCTGGCCTTCACCACGCCGCCCCGGGCGGTGGCGGCCGGCGCCTGCGCTTCGGTGGTGACGGTGGAGGTGCGAGACGCCGCCGCGCTTCCCTTCGCCATCTCCGCGCCCACCGACGTCGCCCTGGCGTCCGACTCCCCCACCACTCTCTTCTTTGCCGACGCAGTCTGCGGCACCGCCGTCACCGCCGTCACCGTGGCGGCCGGCGCCGCTTCTGCCGACTTCTACTTCCGCGACACCGCGGCCGGCGCGCCGACGCTGTCCGCCACCGCCGCCTCACTCTCCGGCACCGCGCAGGTGGAGTCCGTCGCCGCCGGCCCGGCGGCACTCGTCAGCGTCTCCGGCTACCCCTCGCCCACGCGCGCCGGGGCGCAGCATTCCTTCGACGTCGCCGTCACCGACGCCTACGGCAACGCCGCCACCGGGTACACCAGCACCTTGGCCTTCACCTCGACGGACTCGTCCGCCCTCCTGCCGCCGGCCCACGCCTTCGTCCCTTCCGAGACGGGCCACCAAACATTCCAAGCCACTTTCCAGACGCCCGGCGCCTTCCAGTTGGCCGCCACGGACGCCACCAACCCGGCCCTCACCGGCGCGCAAGCCGGAATAGACGTCCTGCCCGGCGCGGCCTCTTCGGTGAAGGTGTCGGGCATTCCCTCGCCCACCCGGGTGGGGCTGGTGTTGGACGTCGCCGTGGAGGTGGACGACGCGGTGGGCAACGTCGTCACCGACTACGACGGCACCCTGCACTTCACCTCGGACGACGCCTCCGCGGTGCTGCCGGCCGACTACACCTTCCTGGCCAGCGACTCGGGCGCGCACACCTTCACCGGCCAAGTCGTCTTCGCCAGCGCCGGCACCCACTCGGTGACTGCCGCCGACGTCGCGGTGGCCTCGGTGACGGGCACCCAGTCCGCCATTCAGGTGGACGCGAACGTGGCGCCCCTCGTCGTCCACGACGCCAACCCCAAGGCCGCCGCCGGCGTCAGCTACGTGTACAACGCCCAGGGCGCGGTGCGGGCCACCGGCGACACGCCCATGTCCTTCACCGCCTGCGGCGGGCCCGCGGACTTCCGGGTAGACGCGCTGGACGGTGCGGTGCGCTGGACGCCCACGTCGCCCGGCGCCACGGACTTGTGCGTGAAGGCGAAGAACTCCTTCGGAGAGGACGTCTACGCCTTCAGCGTCAACGTGGCCGCCAGCGCGCCCGCCGGCCTGGTGGCCGCCTTCACCGCCGTCCCCACTGAAGGGGCCGCCCCGCTGGCGGTGGCCTTCGACGCCTCGGCGTCTAGCGCCGGCGTCACCGCCACGCCGCTGTACTTCCGCTGGGCCTTCGGCGACGGCAGCCCGCCCGGCACCGGCGTCCGGCCCAACCACGGCTACCCCCTGCCGGGGGGCTACCGGCCCCGCCTGACTGTCCTGGACTCCTACGGCGGCAGCGCCGAGGCCGACGCCCGGGTGTCGGTGCTGGGCGGCTCTGGCTCGCACCCGCCGTCCGCCCGCATCGTCGCCAGCGCGCTGCGCGGCACCGACTCCCTTGCCGTCAGCCTGTCCTGCGACTGCGCGCAGGGCGCCGCGCCCATCTCCACCTACCGCTGGGACTTGGGGGACGGCACCAGCGCCGCCACCTCCACCGCCCAGGTGACGTTGCCGCCCGGCCGTTACCATCTCTCGCTCACCGTGGTGGACGCCGCCGGCTTGACCGCCCACGACAAGGCGGAGGTGGTGGTGACACAGGGCGCCCGGCTGCCGCCCGAGTGCGCCGCCGCCGCCAACCCTCCGGCCGGCCCGGCGCCGCTGTCCGTCACCTGGAATGCCTTCGCCGCCTCGACCGCGGGCACCCTCACCACGCGCCAGTGGCAATTCACCCCCGGCGGCACCGGCGAAGGCACGTCGGTGCAGAAGACGTACTCCAGCCCGGGCCGCGCCCAGGGCCGCCTGGTGGTGACGGACGACGCCGGGCTGACGTGCAGCGACACGGTGGAAGTCATTGCCACCGCCCCGTCCGGCGTGCCGCCTCGCATCTCCACCCAGCCCGGCCTCACCGCGGTGTGCGGCGTGCCCTACCAGGTGTCCGACACGGGCGTGGTGACCGCCGCCGGAGACGGCCCCTTCCAATGGAGCGCTTCGCACGCGCCTGACGGCTTCACCGTGGACGGCGCCGCCGGGGCAGTCACCTGGATTCCCGCCCCGGCCCAGCGGGGCCCCCAGGACGTCACGCTGACGGTGCAAACCGCCGCCGGGTCGGACGAGATGTCCTTCACCGTCCAGGTGGAGTGCCTCGCCGACGTCTGGTTCGACACCCGGTGCGGGTGCGGTTCGGGCCCCGGGGGCGCGGCGCTGGCCGGGCTCTTCGTCCTGGCCCTCCGAAAGCGGCGTGCCCGGTCGGCCCGCGGCGCGACGTCTGCCTGACCTCGAGCGCCCGGTGGCGTCCCGGGTTCGCCACCTCGGGGTTTTGTGCCACGCTTCGCCAGTGGACTCCGCCGTCGTCGTCGAGAACCTGTCGAAGACCTGGCGACCTCCCCTTGGACCGCCGCAGCCCGCCCTGAGCGGACTCACCCTCACCATTCCCCGGGGCGCGGCGTTCGGGCTCATCGGGCCGAATGGCGCGGGGAAGACGACGTTCATCAAGTTGCTCCTGGCGGTGGCTCGGCCCACCGGTGGAACGGTCGAGGTACTGGGCGGCGACCCCGAGGACACCCGAATTCGCGCGCGAGTCGGCTACCTGCCCGAACGCATGCACCTGCCCGCGGCATTGTCGGGCGGCGACTTCCTCAGGTCGGTGGCTGCGTTGAAGCGGCTCCGGCCGTCCGAGGCCGCGCTGCGGGTCTCGATGGAACGCGTGGGGCTCGGCACGACGAAGCAGCGCATCGCCACGTACTCCAAAGGAATGCGCCAACGCTTAGGGCTCGCCGCGGCGTTGCTCGGTGGGCCCGACCTCTTGGTGCTCGACGAACCCACCGACGGCATCGACCCGGTGGGGCGCGTCGAGCTGCGCGAGCTGCTCGTCGCGGAGCGCCGGCGCGGAACGACGCTTCTGGTCAATTCGCACCTGCTCGCTGAGACTGAACGGGTCTGCGACCGGATTGGCATCCTCGACCGCGGACGACTCCGCCTCGAGGGGACCCTGGAAGAGGTGCGCCGGTCTTCGACGCACTGGGTGGCTCGCTTCGCCGAGGGCGCTCCTGCCGACCGGCTCAGGGAAGCAGGCTTCGTCGCGACCGGCGACGGTTGGGCGTTCACGGGTCCCCTGGGCGGACCGGACGCCGAGGCGCTGAACGCGGCGCTCGATCGCGCTCGGGCCGCCGGAGCCCGTCTGGTCGAGCTGGCGCCTTCAAGTCGCGACCTCGAGCAGGTGCTGTCCGAGACACTCGAGAGGCCGCTGTGAGACAGGTGTGGCGAGTGGGACTGGACTTGCTCCTCGAGGCGATTCGCCGTCGCTGGTTCCTCGCCCTCTTCGCCTTCGTCACTCTGGCGCTCGTCCTCGTCGGCCAAGCGCTGCAGGTCCAGGTGGTGGACGGCGCCATCGCGGGCTCGACGCTCTTCGGCGAGGTGCTCTTCGACGACATCTTCCTGGCCGACCGGGTGCTCGGCCCGGTCTACCTGGCGACCGCCTACCTCGGGTTCTTCGTAGGAATTCCGGTGCTCGCCGTGGCCTGCTGCGACTTCGCGCCCGAGCTCATGGCGCCTGGACGCATCGAACACCTGCTATCGCTCCCCGTCGCGCGCTGGCAGGTGGTCGCCGGCACCTACCTGGGCGTGGTGACTCTGGCGGCCGCCACCACCCTGTATGCGTCGGCTGGGCTGACGGTGCTCTTGGGACTGAAGACCGGGCTGTGGAACGGGCGGCTCGTCCTCGCGTCGATGGTGGGTTGGGTGGGCTTCTGCGCGCTCTACGCGCCGATGCTGGCAGCCGCCATCGTCGTTCGCAGCGCGGCGCTCTCGGCAGCGACGGGCTTCGTGACGCTGGTCTTCGGAGTGATGTCGAGCGTCCGCGAGCAAATCATTCCGTCGCTGGAACCGGGCCTCGGGCGATTCGTGTTCCGCTGGGCGGTGATGCCGTTCCCCCGGCTGGGGACTCTGGCCAGGGCCTCGGCGCACCTGGCGTCCGGCCAGACCGTCCCTGCAGATCACCTGGGGCGGCTGGTGGGCGGCGCGCTCATCTTCTCGGCGGCGCTACTCGCCCTCTCCGCCTACCAGTTCGAGCGGAAGGACTTCTGAGGTGGCGCGCGCGCGAAGACGCTGGCTGTGGCTGGTGGTCGCCGCCGTGCTCCTGGCGCTGGGAGCCGCGCTCATGCTGTCTGCCGACCCGCCGCCGCCCGCGCCCATCGCGGTGGTGGCGGTGCCGCGGAAAATCACCCCGGTCGAGCAAGCGCGAAACAACCGACGTCGTTCCTGGGTACCGACGCCGAGCCCAGACGCGGGCCCGGCGCCACGGGCGCCGCCCCGGCCGAGAGACCCGCTGATGGCGGCGTTGCCTTCCGAGGTGAAGCGCGGCGCGGTCGTGGTCGAGGCGAACGCGATTCGCAACTCCGAGCTGGGCGACCTGCTGGTGGACTGCCTGTTCGCCGGAGAGGAGAACAGGCTGCCCGAGCTGCGCGACGCCGGCCTCGACCCATTGACTCAGGTTGACCGGCTGGCCGTCGCCGACGACACGCTCATCATCACAGGCGATTTCTCGAAGACGCGTCTGGACGAGTTCGCCGGCCCCTTTGCTGCGCGCACCGACTACGGACCCAAGGCCGAGCTGCTCGAACCGCTTCCGAAGGACGGCCGGACTCCTCCGTGGATAGGGGTGTGGGACCGACAGATGCTGGTTTTCGCTCGAGACGCGGAAGGGCTGAAGGTGGTGCTGGACCGCCTCGACGGCTCGGGGCCGTCGCGACCTGCGGTGCTATCCGAGGATCAGGCCTGGGGAGAGATTTACGGCGTGATAGAGGGGAAGATGTTGGCGAACGTGCTGAAGAAGGACGAGCGGTTGCGCGACGTCATTCGAGCCACCGCCTCTCGGGTCGAGCTTCACGCGGACGTGTCGCACGACGTGGGCCTGTCCGCCGAAGTCGTGGGCGAAGACCCTGCGAAGACCGAGCAGCTGCGCAGGGCGCTGGGTTCGGCGCTATCGTTGGCCCGCCTCGAGCTTCAGGCGAAGGGCAAGACCGACCAGGCACAGGTGCTGGAGGCCGCGCGGGTGCGCTCGGCAGAGGGAGGGGCGCGCTTCAAGGTCGAGGCAGGCCTACCGTACGAATTCCTCGAGAGAGTCCTCAAGCAATGCTCGGAGGATGGCCGGGCGCTGGCAGCGCGCAGGCGGGCGGACCGCGCGGGTGCCCCTGACGCGCAGTAGGCGCGCTGTTCTTCCGGCACGTCATCGCCTCGACGCCTTTGGCGGTTCCACGAACGCTGGACAGCTCTCCGCGCCCCGGAACGCCCGCGATGGCCGACTGAAGCGCGCGAGTCGGGCGGCTTCCCTCAGGGGCAATTCGCGGGGCCGGCGAGCCGCGCCGCGACGCCGAAGCAGTTGAAGACGTAGATCTCGTTCTCCAGCGCCAGCAGCTGGCCGCGGTCGAGGCCCAAGTCGCCTCCGTCGGCGCCGCCGGGAAGGAACCCGGACAGCTCGACCCGGGTCCAGCGGCCGACTGGGCCTCCCTGGGCGTCGGCGTCGAGCCGGTACAAACGCCCCAAACGCCAAGCCCGGGCGGCAGAGCACCGTGAAGTCCGCCGGGAATGAATGTCGGCGACCAAGGGAAGCAAGTCCAGGTGGGGCAAGTCTCAGAGCGGCGGCCGCAGTGGTACCGCCCGACGCGGGGAAGCCGGTGCAGGTTGCGAAGGAGGGGCTCGCCTCGCTACGCGGCGTCATCGAAGAACGGCGGGTCGACGTCTCCGTAGTCGCGCGGCAAGTCGAGCTCGTCCTGTGACGGCCAGCGAGCCGGAGAAACGGGCGCGGAGGTAGACGGCAACCCGAGGCGCCGCAGCGCCTCTTGGGCGGCGCGGGGCTGCGGGATGAAGGCCAGCACTCGGCGTTCCCCGCAGCAGGGACAACGCAGAATGTCAAAGAGGAACGTGCGCGCGAGCAACTGGGCCCACGGCAAACTGTACGGAGGGCGCGGCTTGGCGGGTGTCGGTGAGGCTGCCGCTGGGCGAGGCGATGGCAGAACGGCGGTGGCGGGCACCACCTTCTTGCGCCACTTGGCGCTGGACCCAAAGACTCCAAAACAGCGCGTCCCATTCCAGCGGGCCGGGGGCACTAACGCGGCAAGGCGACGCAACAGTTGGAGCGGGGTGAAGGCCACGCGGACTAGTCTTGCCCACCATGCGCCGGTGGTGGCTGTTCGCATCCGCGGTCTTCATCGTCATCGTCGCCGTAGCCTTGCTCTGGAGTTCACGTGAGAGCGAGAGCGAGCCTTCGGCCGCCCCACCCGCGCCGCTGGCCGAAGTCGCCCTGCGCCCGTCGGCACCGGTGGCCACTGCCCGGGTGACGCCGTTGCTTCCGCCGGCCGCCAAGGCGGCTGCGAGCCCGGACGCCGTGACGCGCGACGCAGGGGACGCGGCCGCCATCGCGAACGACGAGCTCGGGAGCGGCTCGGTCATGAGTCAGCTCATCGCGATTCACGGAATGGGGGCGCAGGTGGACGTCTCGGCGTTCTTGCAGCGCAACGCCGAGCTCGCGAAGCAGCATGTCGAGCGCTTCTGCGACGAATCGCGGCGCCTCAAGTCGCCCTTCGCCGACGCACCGCGGGGCCAGCGCGACGCGGCAACCTACCTCGCCGGACGCATCGACTGGGCAACGACGCCTACCACGCTCGGCCTTCTGCACCTGCCACAGCCGCTCGAGGACAGGCTCGGCGCCGCAGGCGTGGGCTGGCCCGAGGCCGTCTCCGACACGGACCTTGCCGGAGTGGACTTTTCCTGGATGCGCGACCTGCGCGCCTTCGACGTCTGGACGCTGATGGGAGCTGGCCCCCTGAGGGACGCCGAGCTGGGCCGGCTGTTCGAGATGACGATTCCCGACTTCCGACTGTTGATGACCTGGGTGAGGCTCCGGTTCGCGCGGGCGCTCCGCGTCGGCGACTTCATCGACGCGTCGACCGACGTCCACCACCTCGCCGAGTTGTTGCACTCGCAGGGCATTCTGATCTCCGACGCCGTCGCCGTCTTCCTCTTCCGCCTCGAGCGCCAGGCCTACGACGCGGCGAAGCGATTGGGCCGGGACGTCTCTGGCTGGGCGCCCGCCGAGCTCGCCGACATCAACGCGTGGAAGCGCCTGAGCCGGGCCTCGCCGAGCTTCCTCTTCCCGGGCGTCGACCCGAAAGTCATGTCACGCGCCCTGGAATGTATGCCGTCGCCTTGCAGCGCAATACACGAGGCGGCCATGGTGAACGCGAGCATCGGAGAGCTGTCGGCGACCGACACCCGCGAAGACTTCTGGAACGTCGCCGAGTCGCGCTCGTGCGACGCGGCGCTGCTGGAGAAGCTGCGCGCGAGCAAGCCGAGCTCGCCGGTCTACGCGCGGTCGGCGCTCGCTGGGCCGCAAATCCTGGAAACGACGTTCGGCGACGGCGGCTGAGGGCGTCCGGCGCCCGCTCGAGGACCTGCTCAGCTCTCGTTGCTCGCCTGCCCTCGCCCGGTTGCGGCACAGCGGCTCGCGGCGAGCCCTTCACCTTCCACCGCTTCACAATGTCGACCAGCCGCCGGGTCGGGTCCGGGCCTGTCCGCCTGCCCGAGTTTCCACATCCAGCGCGCCACCGGCGACGCTCGCCACCAGCCCAGTGGCCCCCTCGCGGGGGTTGTCGTCCCTGCCCTACTTCAAGAATTGGGGTCAAGTTTCCCCAATGCGGCACACGGGGAGGAACAAGCCCAGGGATGTGCAGGACGGATGAACGAGTGCTTGGTGCCGTGAGCCTCGAGGGCCTTCTCGAGCGCGGCGCTCCGGAACTGCGGGCCGTTGTCAGCGTTCGTCACCGACATCAGGCTGGCCCGGGAAGTCCTCGGGCACCTTGGCTTGGGCAACCGTCCCGCGCCGCTGGCCACCGCCGCCGGGCCGCCGCAGCTCGCTCTCGGCTTTCAGAGCTGACGCCGCCCTGGGTACGCCGCAGTCGGTCACCCACCTCGCCCGCGCCTCTGCTGCTCGCGACCGCCGCGAGGGGACAGCTCTGCGCGAGGGGCCGAGAACTATCACGTCGTCACCCCACGCCCCGCCCGCACCAGCACCCCACCCGCTCAGCGGGAGCGCCCTCTACTTGCCCGGCGAGGGAAGATCGGCGTTCATGACGACTTGAAGCAAAGCGATTGCGAGGTTCGAACCTTTCTCGGGCTGACGAGAGACCAGCGGTCCCTGACGGGGGCCATCACGCTTTCGCCGTCAGCACGCGACTTCGGCAGCTGGGGGCCCATCTCGACATCGACGTGGAGTCTGGCTGGCGGCAATCTGCGAAAGACCGCCGACGCAACGCCAATGATGGCAAGCTGCTCCAATGACGTGCTGACCCTGGATGGGCAGCGCCTGACTCGAGCTCCTGTGGATCTTGCTGCCAGTCTCGATGCCTCTCGCGATGCCGTTCCGTGGACAAAGGTTTCCTACTAACGCTGCCTGCCGAGTAGCTTGGAGCGCCTGCGTAGGGGCTCTGGCTGGGCT
>JAHFDQ010000193.1:0-7176 GCA_023248915.1 Archangiaceae bacterium
GTCCAGAGGTCGTCGGCTGGGCCACCGGGGACGCGCGCATGGGTGCCACATTGCTAACTGCCCGTACCCGTTCGCGCATCGAAAGCGACTCGGCGCGATATGGTGTGCGGCAGTGAGCGACCGGCCGGTACGAATCGTCTCCTACAACGTTCGGTATTTCGCCCACGCGCTGCGCGGGTTGGCGAGCACTCTGGGGCCCAAGCGCCGCATCGCGGCGGCGCTGCTCACCCTCGACCCCTTGCCCGACCTCATCTGCTTGCAGGAGGTGGAAACCATCTCGCTGCGAAGCCGGCTGGTCCACCGGGCGAACCACGAAGGCGAGTCGCAGCTCGAGGCGTTCATGCACCGCCTCGACGCCGCCTTCCAGGCCGCCGAGGCGACGATGCCCTACCACGCCCTGTACTTCCGGGCACACACCTACCGGCTGGGCGACCTTCCTCTCTACACGACCGGACTGGCCATTCTGGTCAACACCCAGACTTTGAAGGTCGACCAGCACAACGCCGAGACTCCCGAGCACATCACCCATCACCACCTGGTTCGCTGGCGCGACCGCAAGCAGAGCCGCATCTGCGCGCACGTGAAGGTGGTGACGCGCGCGGGGCGGGTGCTGCACGTGTTCAACACCCACCTGTCCCTGCCGACGCCGTTCGCCAAGGAGTTCTGGAACCAGCGCGAGCGGATGGGGCACGGCGTGAATCAGGTGCACGAGGCCAAGTCGCTCGCCCAGTTCGTGCACCGGCACGCGGGCACCGAGCCGCTGGTGGTGTGCGGGGACTTCAACTCGCCGCCCGCCTCTCCGGTGTACCGGTACCTGACCGGCGATGGCAGGCTGGTCGGCGCCCAGGCCGCGCTGGGCCGCATCGACCCACTGGTGCCGCGCGGCTACCCGACTGCGGGCTTCATGCGCCTGCGCATGCACCTCGACCACCTGTTCTCGGCCGGGCCGGTCGACTGGCTCGACCTCGACGGCAGCGCGCCGTTCGGAGACCCGACCGGCCGCTTCGACGGCCTGTCCGATCACGTGCCGCTCATCGGGCGGTTCCGCCTCGCCTGAAGCGAAGGTAGGGTGCGGCGATGTCGCTCGCCGAAGGAGGGCTGCTCGTCCTGGCCGCGGCCGTCGGCGGCGCGCTCAACTCGGTCGCCGGCGGCGGCAGCTTTTTCAGCTTCCCCGCGCTGCTCATGACCGGCGTCGGCCCCATCGCCGCCAACGCCACCAGCACGGTCGCGCTCTGGCCGGGCTCGCTGGGGGCCGTCGTCGGCTACCGGCGAGAGCTTTCGGGCGGACGGCGCGCCCTGGTGTGGCTGGGGCTGCCGAGCCTGGCCGGCGGGGCGGTGGGTGCGGCGCTCTTGGTGCGCACTCCGCCCGAGCAGTTCCTGAAGCTGCTGCCTGTGCTGTTGCTGGCCGCGACCGTGCTGTTCACCTGGGGCGACCGGTGGACCCGGGCCCGGGAAGGCGGCGCCAAACGCCTCTGGCTCGCCGCGGCGCTCCAGGTTCCCATCGCGGTCTATGGCGGGTACTTCGGCGGCGGCATGGGCCTGATGATGCTGGCGGCCCTGGCGCTTGCCGGCGGGTGGACGATTCACGAGATGAACGCCCTGAAGTCCACGCTGGCGGCGCTGCTCAACGCCGTGGCCATCGCCACCTTCCTGGCGGCGGGAGTCGTGGACTGGCCGCGGGCGGCGGTGATGGTGGTGGGCGCGGTCGCGGGTGGCTACGGCGGCGCGTCGCTGACGCGGCGGGTTGCTCCTCGGCGGGTTCGGGCGCTGGTCGTCGTCGTGGGCTGGGCCCTCACCGGCTTCTTCGCCTGGCGGCAGTGGCTTGGGTGAGGCGCGGCGCCGGTACTCCTGACCGTCAGACCTCGGCGACGTTGCCCGCGTAGAAACCGTCGAGCAGCGCCTTGTACTTGGTCTCGACCACCTTGCGCTTCACCTTCTGGCTCGGCGTCAGCTCGCCGGCCTCGAGCGTCAGGTCGGCCGGGAGTATCGCGAACCGCTTCACCGACTCGTAGCTGGCGAGCTGCGAGTTCAGCTGGGTGAAGAAGGGCTGAATCAGCTCGCGGACCTTCGGGTGGCCGGACAGTTCGGCGTAGCTCGCCGACGACACGCCGCTGTCCCGCGCCCACGGCCTCATCGCCTCTTCGTCCAACGTCACCAGCGCGCTGCAGAAGTTGCGGTTGTTGCCGTGCACCAGCACCTGGCTGATGTAGGGGCAGAGCGCCTTCAGTTTTCCCTCGAGCGCTTGGGGCGCCACGTACTTGCCGCCGGACGTCTTGATGAGATCCTTCTTCCGGTCGGTGATCTTCAGGAAGCCGTCGCGGTACTCGCCGATGTCGCCGGTGTGCAGCCAGCCGTCCTTGTCGAGGGTCTCGGCGGTGGCCTCGGGCAGGCCGTGGTAGCCGCGCATCACGCCCCGGCCCTTGATGAGAATCTCACCGTCTTCCTTGGCGATCTTCACCTCGGTGCCGGGCAGGGGCGGGCCCACCGTCCCGAAGCGGCAGTGGCTGGGGAGGTTCACGAAGCTCGCCGCGCTGGTCTCGGTCAGGCCGTACCCTTCGAGGATGAGAATGTCCGCTGCGTGGAAGAACTCGGCCATCTCGCGCGACAAGGGCGCGCTGCCCGAGATGAAGAACCGCAGGCGGCCGCCGAACCGGTCCTTCAGCTTGGTGAAGACCAACTTGTCGGCGATGGCGTTCTGCAGGCCCAAGACCGGCCCCACGGCCGCCCCCTGCTGCTTCTGGGCCGAGACCTTCCGCCCGACCTCGAAGGCCCACTTGAAGATGCCGTACTTGAGCCCACCCTGGGTCTTCGCCTGGCCGATGACCTTGTTGTAGACCTTCTCGAAGATGCGCGGCACGGCGGCGACGAAGGTCGGCTTTACCGCGCCCAGGTTCTCGACCAGCTTGTCCACCCGGCCGTCCACCGTCGTCTGGAAGCCCAGCCGCAGCTGGGCCGCCTCGAGCACCTTGCCGAACGAGTGGGCCAGCGGCAGCCAGAGCAGCTGAACGTCGTCCGCGCCGAGAATGCCCAGCCCGTCGATGCCCTCGGCCTCGTAGACCCAGCAGTCGTGGGTCAGCTCGACACCCTTGGGGCGGCCGGTGGTGCCCGAGGTGTAGATGAGCGTGGCCAGCGAGTCCTTTCGCACCGCGCGCGCGATGCGCTCGTAGGCTTCGGGCTGGGCGGTGTGTTGGGCGCGCCCCTTCGCCTCGAGGTCGGCCAGCGAGATCACCCAGCCGTCGTGGCCGGCCTTGCCGTCGAAGGTGATGACCTGCTTCACCTGGGGCAACTCGCCGCGCTTCTGCACCAGCTTCGCCACCTGGTCGTCGTTCTCGGCGAAGACGAAGCGGGTGTTCGAGTCGGTGATGATGAAGGCGCACTCGTCCGGGGTGTTCGACGGGTAGATGGTAGTGGTGGCCCCGCCGCCGCACATGATTCCGAGATCGGCGACAATCCACTCGTACCGCGTTCCCGAGAGGATGGCGCAGCGCTCTTCGTCGGCCAGCCCCAGCGCGCGCAGGCCGCACGAGACGGCTCGCACCCGTTCGCCGAACTCGGCCCAGGTCGCTTGGGCCCAGCCTGAGCCGCCGGGGTACTGGAAGGCGACCTTGCCCGGCGAGGCGGCGACGCGCGACAGGAGCATGTCTGGGACGCTGCGGTAGGTCGGCGCGGCCACGCGGGACTCCTTCGTTGGAAGTCCGGGCATGTTACGGGCGCGCCTTCGGGAAACAACAAGAACCGGCGCTCTTTTAGGAGTCCGCCCCGACCGGGGGTAACCTCGCGGGTGTCGAGCACGGAGGTGGAAAATGGTGGCCTTCGCAGTGGCCGTGCTGGTGTCGCTCTCGGGCGCACCCAAGAAGACGCAGCTCATCGTCGAGGTGAAGCCCGCTTCGGCCATCGTCTACGTCGACGGCAAGAAGCGGGGCACCGGGGCGAAGACGGTCACCCTCACCGTCACGCCCGGCAAGCACACGCTGAAGGTCCAGAACAAGGGCGACGAGCACCAGGAAGTCGTGGTGGTGAAGAAGGGTGAATCGCGTACCTGGCAGTGGGCCTTCGAAGACGACCGGATGGACCGGAAGAAGGCTCCGCCCCCGGAAGAAGAGGCGCCTGCGGAAGGCGGAGCCGACAAGGAAGGCGAAGGCGGGGGCGGCGACGCCAACCCCTGACGGTGCTTCCCGCTAGCGCCGCTCGGAATCCCCGGTGGCTGCGCTCGGCCACAGGGTCACCGCCAACGCCGTCAGGGCCGCCGCCCCGGCAGCGGCGCCCAGCGCGCCTCCCAGCTCGCCGTTCGCGCGCCGCGCTTCGGCGACCGCCCTCGAGTGAGTCCAACCGGCTGCCGCCTCGTCGTTGGCCGGTATCGAGTTCGCGGTGAGCCGGCCGTCGACGGCCAAGGCCAGGGCGGCGCCCGCCAGCACGATTGCGGCCCCTCCGGCGAGGTAGCTCGGGGTCCGCGAGACCTGGGGTGGGCTGCTCACGAGCAAGGGGGCGCTCAGCGCCTCGGGCCGGGGGCTCGTGGTGACCAGCCGCGGCTCGTCCGTCGGAGCGGGCGGCGGTTGTAGCCGCGCCTGCGGCAGCGGATTGGGCGGCGGCGGGGCAAGGGGAGGGGCCGGCTCGGCCGGCCTCGGCAGAGCGTCGAGCGTCGCGGCGACGAACGGCGCGAGCTGACCGGGGACCGCGACGCGGGCTTCCGACGCGCGCACCAGGAAGCTGCGCTGGGCCAGCCGGCTCCCGTCGTCCGACGAGACGGCCTCGACGCTGATCGCGAGATCCTTGGACAGAGCGCCCACGTCGACGCCCACCAGGACGGGGGTGCCCAGCGAAGCTCCCAGCTTGGCCAGGCAGGGGCGCTTCGCGAGGCACGAGGAAGGGTCGGGCACTCCCGCGGCCGCGAGCTTCTTCTCGGCCTGATCGAACTCCATCACCTCGGCCTTGCCGCCGGCCTTCAGGGCGTCGACGACCTGACGGGCGAGGCGGTCCGCCAGGTCGCGAGAGACGGCCACCCGGCGCGAGATGACGACGGCCACGCGCGGGACAGGGGCTGGCGCCTGCGCGTTGAGTAGCCCCACCGCGAGCACGGCCGTCAGCATTGGCGCATGATGGCGCGCGAGCGCGGTACGTCAAGCCGCCGGACGGCTTCGCCGTCATTCGCGAGTCAGCTCGGACCAGCCCGAGCGTTGTCGAGGGCCCCTCGACGACACTCGCGGAAGGCAAATCAGTGGGCGAGGTACCTTCGCTGCAGATCGTCCAGGAGCGCCGCAACGTCACGCCGGCTGGCCTCGTCGCGGGCGCTGCGGGCGCGGTCGGCGGCGGTGGCGAGCGTCATCAGGACTGACGAGTCGGGGTCGTCACCCCCGGCGGTGCCCTTCTTCAAGTCGCGCTTGAGCGATTCGATTCGGTCGAGGAGCATCGCCTGAGTCGGCGCTGGGCGCTTGGCCGACTGCGGCCGGGGGCGCTTCGCGTGCGCCGTGTCTTTCGGGGCGAGGGGTGCGAGCGCGGTGGGGCCTTCAGTCGGGGTCGGCGGTGCCGGCATCACCGGCGCCCTCGCCTCGCTCGACTCTCGCGGCACGAGGCCGGGCGCGGGTTCGGGTGGCGGCGCGGGCGTGGCGGACGGACTGGTCGGCCCCTTGACCCCGGCTTCCGACCCCGGTGCGCTGGCGGTCGCCGGCTCGGACGGGGAAGCGTTCGCCGTCACTTGGGGGGCAATTGGCGCCGGGCCGCCGGCAGCGCTGGGCGCGGTCAGCCGCGGGACGGCGAAGAGGGCCGCGGCGACCGCGAGCGCCGCGACGAAGGCCGCGGCGAAGAGCCCTTTTCGCGATCGGGGCGGCCGGTCGTACGAAGCCAGTGGGCGGGTGGCCGGAATGTCGAGCGGCGTCACGACCCGGACAGTGCCGGAGTCGGCGCCGGCCATTCTGGCCTCGGTGATGACGGGGTGATCGGTGGCGGTGTCGGGCGGAGACCATTCCTGGGCGTCCATCGTCGCGGTCGGCGAAATCGGCCCGGCGCCCACCGCGAGCTCGGTGCTCGCCAGCGTGCCGACCATGGCGGTGAAGGGCGTGGTTTCGCCCGACACCTGAGCCTCCCCCGCGTCGGGCAGCACGATGGCGGTGGACGACCAGGAAGGCAGCCGCAGCGGCGCGTCGGAAGGCAGAGCCAGGGCCGCCGGCTGGGTCTCGGTGTGCCGCATCTCTTGCGTCACCCGCTTGATGTCCCGGCGCACGGCGTCGGCCGACTGGGGCCTGTCCTTCGGGGCCTTCGCCATCAGGCGCAGAATGAGGTCCTCGAGCCCGACCGGCAGGCCTGGCGCATAGGTGGACGGCTTCTCGGGTTCGCGCTCCATGTGCGCGATCAGGGTCTCGACGGGCGACGTCATGATGAACGGCAGACGCCCGGTCACCATCTCGTAGGCGACCACCCCCAGCGTGTACAGGTCGGTGTAGGGCCCGACCTCCCAGCCGCGCGCCTGCTCGGGCGCCATGTACTCGACGGTGCCCACGGCGACGTTGCGGGTCTGCGGCGTGCTGCCTCCGGGGATCGCGGACTTCCGCGCCAGGCCGAAGTCGAGCAGCTTCAAGTAGCGAGAGCCGTCCGGCTGCGACACCAGGAACATGTTCGACGGCTTCAGGTCTCGGTGGATGACGCCCGCCGCGTGAGCCGCGCCCAGCGCCGCCAGCATGTCGTCGAGCAGAGTGAGGACTTCCTCGGCCGGCAGTTGCCCCCGCGCCGCCATCTCGGCGTCGAGCGGCACTCCGCTGAGCAGTTCCATCACGAAGTACTGCCGCCCGTCGGGCAGGCGCCCGAAGCTGAAGATGTCGATGATTCCGCGGTGGCCGATCGCGTTCACCGCGCGGGCTTCGTCGAGCAGCCGGCGCACCTGCTCGGGGTCGTCGGCGATCTCGGGCCGCAACACCTTGATGGCCACCGGCTTGCCTATTTCCGGCTGGTGGCCCCGGTACACGATGCCCATGCCCCCGGTGCCGATGCGCGCCTCGACCACGTACTCGCCCAGCCGCTCGCCGATGAGAGGGTCCCACTTCTGCGTGAGCTCGGCGCTGACCTCTTCGTCCTGCGAGGACGCGCCCCCCGACTCGCCGGCCGACCGGATGAGGGTCGGTTCGACCGCGACCCTCTCTTCCGAGTCGAACAGGGTCGGCGCATTCCCCGAGCTGACCGCCCCCC
>JAHFDQ010000193.1:7186-10033 GCA_023248915.1 Archangiaceae bacterium
CAGATCATCTCGTCGGCGCCGACGACGAGGCCGCACGACGGGCAGGTGACAGTGGCGTCCATCCGGTAATCCGGCCAGGACGTTAGCAGACCCCTGCCCCGGGCTGGCGAATCGAAAGGCGCGCGCCGCCCAAGGGGCTACTGGCAGACCTTCGCGCACTCGGCCGGAGCCCGGTTCGCGAAGTTCTTGAAGTCGTCACAGGAGAGCGCGAGGGTCTTCTCGTTGCACGCCGACGCGTTCGCCGGCTGGAAGATCAACCCCGCGCTCGCCCCGGTGCAGAGCTGGCTGTCCGACGACAGCCCCGCGCATTGCGCCGACGCCTCGCGCCTGGCCCGGCAGTCCTCGAGGCTGGTGCCGTAGAGCTCTTTCATGATCGAGGTGTCGAGCGTCGCCGGCGCGTAGCACTTCCAGGCCATGGTGCAGGTGGCAGAGATCGCCGCCCGGCACTGATCTGCCGGCGGCGGAGCGCACGCGGCGCCCTGCAGCACCGCTGCCGACACCCAGCCAGCCACTCCGAAGGCGCGCATCGAGCGACGAACCCTACCGCTTCTCGGCCGCCAGCTTCTCGCGGTAGGCCTTCATCATCTCTTCCTGCTCGGCCTTGGGCACTGGCGAGTACCGGGCGAACTCCATGGTGAACTCACCCTTGCCCTGGGTGGCCGACCGGAGGTCGGTCGAGTAGCCGAACATGTTGTTCAAGGGCACCTCGGCCACCGCCGTCACGTAGTGCTCGGCGTTCGAGGTCTCGAGAATGGTACCGCGCCGCTGGTTCAGCTGGCCAACTACCGACCCCTGGAAGTCCTCGGGCGCCTGCACCTCGACCTTCATCACCGGCTCGAGGATGGTCGCCTTCGCCGCGGCGTACCCTTCGCGGAAGGCCATGATGGCCGCGGTCTTGAACGCCATTTCGGAAGAGTCGACCGCGTGGAAGGCGCCGTCGTTGATGACCGCGCGCACGCCGACCACCGGGAAGCCGATCAGCGAGCCCTTCTTGATCGCTTCCTGGAAGCCCTTGTCGCAGGCCGGAATGTACTCGCGCGGAATCGACCCGCCGGTGACCTCGTCCACGAATTCGTAGTGCATCACGGCGTCGGCCGGCAGCGGTTCGAGGAACCCGCACACCCGGGCGAACTGGCCCGAGCCGCCGGTCTGCTTCTTGTGGGTGTACGCGAACTCGCCGCGGGTGGTGATGGTCTCGCGGTAGGCGACCTGCGGCTTGCCGGCGATGACCTCGCACTGGTACTCGCGCTTCATGCGCTCGATGTAGATGTCGAGGTGCAATTCGCCCATGCCCGAGATGATGGTCTGGGCCGATTCCTCGTCGCGGTGCACCCGGAAGGTCGGGTCTTCCTTGGTGAAGCGGTTCAACGCCTTCGAGAAGTTCGCCTGGCCGGCCCGTTCCTTCGGAGCCACCGCCAGCGAGATGACGGCGTCGGGCACGTGCATCGACGTCATCGTGTACTGCACGGCGCCGTCTGTGAACGTGTCGCCCGAGGCGCACTCGACCCCGAACAGCGCGACGATGTCACCGGCGTTGCCCTCGGTCACGTCGTGCATCTCGTTCGAGTGCATGCGGACGATGCGCGGAATCTTCACCTTCTTGCCGTTCGAGCAGTTGTAGATCACGTCGCCCTTGGCGATGTGGCCCTGGTACAGGCGCATGTAGGTCAACTGCCCGTAGCGGCCGTCTTCGAGCTTGAACGCCAGGCCGACGAAGGGCTTGGTGGTGTCGGACGTCAGCTCGACCTTCTCTTCGTCCTTTTTCTGGTCGTGCGCCTCGTTGTGGACTTCGGCCGGGTTGGGCAGGTACGACGTCACCCCGTCGAGCAAGAGCTGCACGCCCTTGTTCTTGTAGGCCGACCCGCACATGACCGGGGTCATCTTCAGGGCGATGGTGGCCCGGCGAATCGCCGCCTTCAGCTCTTCGTTCGAGACCGGCTTGTCCGCGATGAACAGCTCGGCCAGGTGGTCGTCGACGTTGGCCACCTGCTCGATGATGTCGTGGCGCAGCTGCTTGGCCTCGTCGATCAGGTCGGCGGGAATGGGCGCTTCGCGGACGACTTCGCCGCTCTCGCCGTCGAAGTAGAAGGCCTTGCCGGTGATCGGGTCGACGATGCCCTGGAAGCGGTCCTCGTTGCCGATGGGAATCTGGATCATCACCGCGTGGTGGCCGAGCTTCTCCTTCAACTGCAGCGCCACGCGCTTGTAGTTGGCGCCGGCGCGGTCCATCTTGTTGACGAAGGCGATGCGCGGCACCTTGTAGCGCTTCATCTGCCGGTCGACGGTGATCGACTGCGACTGCACGCCCGACACCGAGCACAGCACCAGGATGGCGCCGTCGAGCACCCGCAGGGCGCGCTCGACCTCGATGGTGAAGTCGACGTGGCCCGGGGTGTCGATGATGTTGATGTTGTAGTCGCCCCACTCGCAGTAGGTGGCCGCAGACTGAATGGTGATGCCCTTCTCGCGCTCGAGCTCCATCGAGTCCATCTTGGCGCCGACGCCGTCCTTGCCGTGCACCTCGTGAATCGCGTGAATCTTCCCGGTGTAGAAGAGGATTCGCTCGGTGAGCGTCGTCTTGCCCGAGTCGATGTGGGCGGAGATGCCGATGTTGCGGACCTTCTCGAGGGAAATCGGGGGTGCCATTGTCGGTGAGCCTGTGCCTGCTAGGTGTGAGTGATGACGAACAAACGGAGCGCGCCTACTACTTCCCAACGCCCCGCAACTCCAGCGAATTGATAGCCCGGAGGGCTTGCGGGCAGGCCCCTCTATCTCAAGTGGCGGCGTCGACGCAAAGCGGGGTCCCGGACGGGCCCTTTTGTCGACTGGGCACCAGGCCAAGGGCCC
>JAHFDQ010000599.1 GCA_023248915.1 Archangiaceae bacterium
GGCGCGCGTGCTGCGCGTGCCGGTGAACGGGTACGTGCAGGGGCGGCTGTTCGGCACCTACCGGCCGCTCGAGAAGCTGACGGTGGCGCTCGACCTGGACGGCTACCGCTTCACCCAGGAAATCAACGGCGCCCGGGCGTCGTTCACCGCCGCCCTCACCGGGGCCTACACGCTCTGGCCGGGCTGGCTGGCGGCGCTGTCCTGCACCGGCGGCACCACCGTCTTGCTCGAGAGCCGCTTCGAGGTGCTGGCCAAGCTCGTCTACAACCTGCCGACCACGACCACCGGGCGGACGCCGTGAAAAACACCTTCCTCCCCAGGCCCTGGCTGCTCATCCTCGGCGCGACGCTGACCGCCGCCTGCGCCACCCTCGCCACGCGGCTGCGCCCGGACCTCGCCGACTACATCAAGGTGCCCCACTCGAAGCACGTCGAGGCCGGGGTGTCGTGCGACACCTGCCACGAGAAGATTCTTACGGCCACGGCGCTCGGGTCGTCGCTCTACCCGACGATGGAAACGTGCGGCCAGTGCCACGACGTCGGCGACGACAAGACCTGCGGCATGTGCCACGCGCTGCCCGACTCGCCCGAGGGGCGCACCCGCGCCGACCGGCACCTGAACTTCCCCCACCAGAAGCACCTGGCGAACCCGGACATCAAGGGCGACTGCGGGCGCTGCCACACCGAGTTGCCCGACCCTTCGCGCCCGCCGCCGACGCAATCGCCGGTGGTCGGGCCGGCGATGGCGGTCTGCACCGGCTGCCACAACCATTCGCAGGACTTCGACGAGGGCCGGTGCAGCAAGTGCCACCAGGACCTGACCCGGTTCGCGCTGAAGCCGCTCACCGAGTTCTCGCACCAGGGCGACTGGCTGAAGCAGCATTCGCTGTCGGCGCGCACGACGGTGGTCTGCGCCCAGTGCCACGAGCAGACCTTCTGCGCCGACTGCCACGGAAAAACAGAGGCGGCGCGGGCCGAGATCAAGTTCCCCGAGCGGGTCGACCGGCTCTTCGTCCACCGGGGCGACTTCATCAGCAGGCACACCATTGAAGCCAAGGCCGACGACGCCCGGTGCCTGCGCTGCCACGGCGTCACCTTCTGCCAGTCGTGCCACGCCAACCAGGGGCTGACGCCTCAGGGGTCGAGCACGGTGAACCCCCACCCGCCGGGCTGGGCCTTCCCGGGCCCGGCGTCGCACGCCGTCGACGCGCGGCATGACATCGTCCGCTGCGCCGCCTGCCACGACCAGGGGGCCGCTTCCATCTGCACCAAGTGCCACCAGGTGGGCGGCGTCGGTGGCAACCCCCACCCCAACTCGTGGCTGGGCCACCACCGGCACGACGAAATCAACCACAACTCGATGTGCCTGGCCTGCCACCCATGAGCCCGCGCCGGGAGAGCCCGATGACGTCCCGCCAGCCGTCGCTCGCAGCCGCGCTGCTCGTTGCCTTCGCGCTCGCGGCCTGCGGTAACCCCCGTGCCAACCGGCTCGGCGAGGCCGAGTGCCCCGTGTACGAGCCCGACATCGCCGACCTGATGAAGGCCTGCACGAGCTGCCACGCGGGGCCGACCCCCGCGGCGGACTACCGGCTCGACGCCTACTTCGGCATCGTGGCGCGAGGCCCGGACGGCTCGGCGCGGCTGGTGCCCGGCGACGCCGACTCGCCCTTCCTCGCGGCGGCCCGCGGAGAGCTCGCCCCGCAGGAGCAGCACAAGGCCCTCTCTCCCGAAGCGGTGGCCACGCTCACCGACTGGGCGGTGCGCTGCCGCGGCGCGTCCGAGAAGCACGCGGTGCACCCGCCCGGCTGGATGACGGTGACCGACCTCGAGCAGTTTCACGGCAAGGTGCTGCGCGCCACCGGCTACCAGGTCGAACCCTGCAAGAAGTGCCACGGCGACGACTTCAAGGGCGGAGCGGCCAAGGTCGACTGCACCCAGTGTCACAAGCGCGGGCCGTTCGAATGCAACGTCTGCCACGGCGACTCGACCGCCGACCCCAAGGACTTGCGCAACGTCGCTCCTCCCAAGGACTTGACCGGCGCCACCATCACCACCTCGGTCGGCGTGGGGGCGCACCAGAAGCACGTGAACGACGGCCCGATGCACAAGGCCTTCACCTGCGACGCCTGCCACGTGGTGCCGCAGACGCCCGAGCAGCCCGGGCACTACCGCCTCCTGGCGGAAGACGGCGCCGTCATTCCGAAGGTGACGAGGGACGAAGTGTTCGACGCCGGCGCCGGCAACGTGCGCGGCTCACCGGGCCAGTTGCCCGAGTGGAACCTCGAGACCGCCCAGTGCACCAACGCCTACTGCCACAACCCGACCTCGGCGGTCGACACCAAGGCCCTGAACGTCACCCCCACCTGGACGAAGGTGGACAAGGGCGAGGCGGCCTGCGGCACCTGCCACGGCCTGCCTCCTTCGAGCCACGCCGACAACCGGTGCCAGCTCTGCCACCACGAGACGCTGCTCGCCGACGGAGGCGTCACGCCCGAGAAGCACGCGAACGGCACGGTCGACCTGGGTGACGGCGTCACCTTCGTCGAGTGCGCGGCGCAGCCCGCGCCCGCGGTGTGCCAGTGCAACCGTTGCCACGGCGACGCGACCTCGGCCGCACCGCCGCGCGACACCCTGGGCCGCGCCGATGCCGGCCTGCTGACGGTGGGAGCGCACCGGGCGCACGTCGAGGGCCCGCACAAGTTGAGGGGCCCCATCGACTGCGCCGAATGCCACCGGCCCATTCCCACCGTGACGACGCCGGGCCACCTCGACCACCTGCCGCCCGCGGAAACCTTCCCCGCGGTGACCGGAGCGGGCACCGTCGCCCGCGCCGACGGCGCGCTGCCCGCGTACGACTACACCGCCGGCACCTGCTCGAAGGTCTACTGCCACGGAAACGGCGCCAAGCTGCTGACCGACGCCACCCCGGGCCTCAACCACACGCCCAACTGGTTGGGAGACGAAACCACCGTGCGCTGCGGAGGCTGCCACGGCATTCCCCCGCTCGACGCCGCGCACCCGGTTGGAACTTCGCTGGTGGCCTGCACCAAGTGCCACGCCGCCACCATCGGCCCGACCGGCAACTTCAAGTTCACGACCGACCCGGTGACGGGCGCGCTGGTCACCACCCACATCGACGGCCACGTCGACGTCAATACCCCCCCGCCCTAGCCGACCCTCTCGGGCCGAACGGAATTGATGCGGGTCCTGGTCTCTCCCCAGGAATTCAAAGGCACCTTGCGCGCGACGCAGGCGGCGGAAGCCCTGGCGAAGGGAATCGGCCGGGCGCGGCCGGCCTGGCAGCTCGACCTGGCGCCGCTGGCGGACGGAGGCCCGGGCACCGTCGAGGCGTTTCTGGCTTCGAGCCGCGGCGAGCGCCGCCAGGCGCGCGTGCAAGACGCCCTGGGCCGGCCGGTCGATGCCGGCTGGGCTTTCCTGGAAGACGGCACCGCCGTGGTCGAGATGGCCGCGGCGGCCGGGCTGTCGCTGCTCTCCGAGGCCGAGCGCGACCCTTGGGCGGCCCACACCTTCGGAGTGGGAGAGCTCGTCCGCGCGGCCCTCGAC
>JAHFDQ010000194.1 GCA_023248915.1 Archangiaceae bacterium
GCCGCGCCGGGAGCCGATGTCAGCGCAGGCGTCCGCCGCGAGCCCGCCGGGCGAGGAGCAGGCGTCGGGGTAGGTGTCCCGCCTGAGCCCGCCGCGCGACGAACAGAGGGCAGCGCCGGCGTCCAGCGCGAGCCCGCAGCGCGAGGAACAGACGTCGGCGCCGGAGCTCTTCCCGGGTCCGCCGCGCCAGGAGCCGAGTTGACCGCCTTCGCCCCGAGCGTTTCCCCCGCGCGTGGACTGGACGCAGCCGCCGGCCCGAGTGTCCAGCCCACCGCCGTCGCCGGATCGGGGGCCGCCACCTTCGACAAGAGGTCGTCGGCCGTCGCCGCGTCACCCGAGCGCCCAGGTCCGCGCGTGCTTTCTTCCAGGCGGGAATCGACGCCTGTTCCGACAGCGCCGCCGCTCGTTTCCGTCGACCCGGTCCTCAATGCCGAACCGACGGCTCCCCCGGACACGAGCGTTTCTTCCACGTCCGAGGACCCCGCGGCCTCGCCCACAGAAGACGAGCTCGCCCCCGGACCCCTGTCGAGCACGGAACGCAAGGCAGCCCTCGCTCAGCTTCGGGACGCCGAGAACGAAGACCCGGACATCATCCCCAGCGGCCGTCAGTGCCGGAAAGAGATGCAGCACCTGAACGCGCTGGTCGCGGACCCCACGCTCGACGCGAAGTCGGCGGAAGTGGCGCTGTTCCGACGGGGGCTCTGCCGCCTGGTGCTGGGGTACCGGCGCGGGAGCGAGGTCGACTTCGACGAGTACCTGCGTCGTCACCCCAGCGGGCGCTTCGTCAGCGGAATCCAACATCTTCGCGAGCACTGAAAGCTCTCGGCGGTTGGCGGCATCTCCATCGGCAGTTCCCCCTGGAGGTGCCCCTTGTCGCGTAGACCTGTCAATGCCCGTCGCGCCGTCGCCCTCAGCCTGCTCGCAGGGGTGTTGGCCCTGTCAGGCTGCGGCTTCTCCGCGGTCGAGGCGCCCTGGCCCGAACCGGTGAGGCAGTGCCTGGCCACCGACGCCGGGACCTGCGTCCGGCCGAAGCCCAACCTGATGCTCGTCCTCGACAAGTCGGGGTCGATGAGCTTCGCGTCGGACCCGACAGTCGCCGGCTGCCAGGGCTGCGCGACGACGGCCTGCACCGCCAGTTGCCCGCGCACGCGCATGCGCGACCTACGCGACGCGATGAGCACCTTCCTCACCGGCGCGGGCGCCACCGTCGCCCGGATGGGCCTGTTGCCCTTTCCCTCGGACTCTACCTGTGGGGCGGCGTCCATCAGCCCATTTCCGGGTACAGGGGTCGAGCTGAGCCAGTCGAAAGACGTGGCTTCCCAGCTCGCGGCCACCGCGGCCGAAATCGACCACAAGATTCAGACCCAGCTCTTCCCCGGCGGCGGCACGCCGACCGCGGAAACTCTTCATGCGCTGGAAGGGTACGCCGGCCTGCAGGACCCGAACCGTCAGAACTTCGTCCTGTTGCTCACCGACGGCGCCCCCGACTGCAACGCGGCGAACGACCCGAACACCTGTGTCTGTACCAGCGCCGGAGTCTCGCCCTGCTCGAGCTCGGGAAACAACCTCTGTCTCGACGGCGATGGCCTGGTCTCCGCGGCGGCCAACTTGAGAGCGAAGGGCATCCGCACCATCGTCGTGGGTTTCGGCGCCGAAGCGGCCGCGGCTACCGGCGCCGCCGCCGGTATCCTCGACGCGACCGCGCTGGCGGGAGGCGCGGAACGCCGCTGCCCCGGCGGCGCCGACTCGGAGTGCGGCAGGAACCCCGGAAGCTGCGACCCGGTGAGCGGCCGGTGCTCGGTGAAGTACTACCGCGCCACCGACGTGGACGAACTGACCGCCGT
Organism: Archangiaceae bacterium; assembly: GCA_023248915.1. GTDB lineage: Bacteria > Myxococcota > Myxococcia > Myxococcales > Myxococcaceae > JAHFDQ01. Next base: position 1,845 of record JAHFDQ010000194.1, read on the forward strand.
CCTCGCCCAGATCGCCACCTGCCTCGGGTCGGACCCGGCCGTGCGCTGAGTGAGATACTCCCCGGGGACATAATCGCTCGGCTCCGACACTGATGGACCCGCCGAATTGCACCTTCTGACGGAAGACCTCCAGGACGGGGTCAAGCTGGAAGGGGTGCTGGTCGAGAATCCGTTCTCGAGCAAGGTGCACTGAGGCCCCGCCCGCCTCGGGGGCTGGGAGGGCGGTGGCGAAAGGCGGGCGACGGTCCCGCGCTAACAACTCGCGAGCCAGCGACTCCAGGTCTCAATGAGCGTCGTCATGCGCTCTCGCGCGACCGAGGCTGAAAGGCCGTCGCGTAGCCGGCGCATCGCCGCGAGGACCGCGGTGGCGGCTTCGATGTCGCGCGGCGGGCCGCCGCGACGTGCGGCGCGCTCGAGGCGCTCGACCATCGGCACCGTGCGGCGCTCGACCAGATGCGGAACGCGGCCGACGAGATCCAGCCTGCGAACGAGCTGGGGGATACCTTCCCTGCAACCCGGACGGAGCTGCTGCAAGGCGATGGCTGCGCACTCGGCGATGTAATCGCTGCGATCGTCGAGTCGGAACACAAGGATGCTCCGGACCTCTTCGATGTCTCGGGCGAAGTCGCCGAGGGCTTCGATGATGCCCTCCTTGATCATGACGTCCATCTGGCGGTAGCCGTGGTCTTTTCGCAGCGCCTGAACGAGTGGCGGAATCGCGCGTACGTCGCCAAGCTCGAAGAGCGCACGCGCCGCCGCGGGCCGACCGGCGCCCAACGCCGCCACGAGCGCGTCGAACGCACGGGGATCGCGCAGCTTTCGCAGTGCGGCAATCGCCTGATCCCCCACGAGCCAATCGCTCTCGTTCCTGGCGACCTGACAGAGCTGTTCGAGAGCACCCGGACCTCGGACTCTTGCGAGGCTCGCCAGGGCGTTGCCACGCAGGTGGCCCATCTCCGTCGAGGCGCGTTCGAGGAACGCCAGCGCGCCGGCGTCGCCCGCGAGTGCACCTGCTTCCACGCACGCCAGCACGTGCGCGTTCGCGTCGGCCGGGTCCGCGACCCGCGCGACCGTCGGAGCAGCTCCGACCGGATCGAGCTTGGCGAGAGCGCAGATATAGAAGCCGCGCTGGATGCGATCGCCGTTCCGTTCGAGCAGCTCGATGAGCACCGGCGCGGCATCGACGGCGCGCAGGTCCTCGAGCGCGGGCGCGACGGACCACGCCTTGGTGTAGTCCGTCACGGCCGGATTCCGGAGCAACGCGATGAGCGGCTCGATCGCGCGCGGATCGCCGATCGATCGGAGCGCGTGCGTCGCCGCATCGCGGGTGGCATCGTCCGCGAGAAGCTCGATCAAGCGCGGCACCGCGATCGACAGATTCGCCGCGTCCTTCGGCTGGTGTCGCGCGAACGCTTCGAGCGCGCATGCCGCCTCGGCCCGCAGCGATCCGTCGAGCAGCGCGATCAATCGCGGCGCGAGGCGGGCCAGCACCGCACGTCGTCCGCTCGGACGCGGGAGCTGCATGAAGCGCCGAAGCCTCTCGAGGTCGGTCGCCGAGCCTCGCTCGGCAGCGGCGAGGAGCGGCTCGACCCACGTCGCGCTCCCCCCCATGGAATGACCAATTTGCGACAAGAAGTGGAGATGGTCTTCGTCGAGGTCGCACTCGTCCGCGAGCTCGAGCGCCATGATGCCAGCGCCGATGCAGTCGAGGTCGCCGCTGGACGCGCCGCGCTCGATCGCCCTGGCGACCCTCCTAGTGTCGAGGCGCGCGAGCGTCGCGAGGTTCTCCGCGTTGGCCCATACATCCTCGCCCACGAGGACGACTCCGAGCTCGGCCGAGAGGAACGCCGCGAGGCTGCCCATGCGGAGACTGTATCGCTTCGCGTCGTGGGCGAAAGCGGACGGTGCTCACGCGTGAGGCGAAGGCTCTTGTACGGCAAGGAGGAATCGGGGCCTCAATCGAGGAACCCGGCCGACAGAGTGTCGCGAAGCCCGTCCAGGATGAGCGCCGAAGGTGTGTAGGTCTCGTCCATGCGCGGCCAGTGGCCGAGGTGCGACCGCCGCACCCGTTCTGCCCGACGACGGGAGCCGCGTGCCGGTACCGGGGGAGGGGTGCGCCGCGCTACGCGGCTTCGTCGAGGAAGTGCGGGTCGACGCCGCCGTAGTCGCGCGGCAAGTCGAGCTCCTCCTGCGACCAGCAGGTGGGTGGATAGACGACGGCCGAGGAGGACGGCAAGCCCAGTCGGCGCAGTGCCTCGTGGGCGGCTCGTGGCTCGGGCAGGAACGCCAACCCCCGGCGTTCTCCGCCGCAGGGGTGCGGGCTAGGCGCGGGCGAAGCGGCGCGCGTCGCCCTTCAGGCGCTGGTCGATGCGCTCGGCGCAGCGGGTCGCGAAGGCCATGATGGTGAGCTGCGGGTTCACGCCGAGCGACGAGGCGAACACCGAACCGTCGGCGACGAACAGTCCGTCCACCTCGTAGGCCTCTAGGTCGGGGTCGAGCACGCCCTGCCTCGGGTCGGTCGCCATGCGGCAGGTGCCCAGCGGGTGGAAGGCCGAGAGCTCGAAGTCCTCGGGCGAGAGCGGCATGTAGCGCAGTTGGTCGACCTCGGACTCGCGCGTCAGTTCGGGCAGTCCGGCGATGGGCGAGAAGACCACTTGGGCACCCGCGCGGAAGAAAAGCCGGCAGACGATCTCGGCGCCCTTGCGCAGCTTCTGCACTTCCTTCGGCCCCAGGCTGTAGAGCGCCACTGGGCGCCCGTCGATGCCCTTCCTCACCTGGCCCCGGCTCTCGTCCTCGACGAGCAACCCGAAGCTTGCGAGGTGGGTGTACTTCTCCATCACCTCCGTCAGCTTCGGGCCGAAGAAGGGCAGGCCCACCGAGGTGTAGTCGGGGGTGAGCGACGCTCCCTCGAAGACGATGCCTTCGTCCGCCAAGTCGTGAATGTACATGCCCTGCGGCACGCCGTCGTAGCAGCGCACCTCTTCGCCGAAGAGCGCCGTCGCCTTGGTCGCCGGGTGGACGGAGAGATTCTTTCCCAACTGGCCCGACGCCTTGCCCAGTCCGTGGTCGCCCAGGAACACCGGGGTCAGCAGCGTGCCGCAGGCCACCACCACCGCCTCGGCCTTCACCTTCAGGCGGCGCCCCTCGGGGCCCATCTTGGCGACCAGCCCGACGGCCTTTCCCTTCTCGAACAACAGCTTCGTCGCCCGCGTCTCGGTGTACAGCGTCAACCCGGCGGCCAGCCCGTCGGGAATGTAGCTGAGCTGGGTGGACCGCTTCGCGTCTTCAGGGCACCCGAAGCAGCACACGCCCGACCCCTCGCAGCCCTCCGCGTTGCGGACCAGCGGCTGGGCGTGCAGGCCGAGCGCCGCCGCCCCTTTGGCGACCAGCCGGCCGGTGTTGCCCATCACCCGCTCGGCCATCGGCTGCGCGCGCACCGCCTTCTCGACCTTGGCGTAGTACGCGTCCAGCGACGCGGTGGTGAAGTCGAGCCCGCGCTCGGACCGCCACCGGGACAGGGTGTGCTCGGGAACCCGGAAGCAGGTGCCCGAGTTGATGGTGGTGGTGCCGCCCACCGACATTCCGATGGGAATGGGAATGCCCGGCCGACCCAGCGCCAGGGTGAAGCCGAAGTCGCGGTACAACAGCCGCGTCATCTCGTAGGGCTTGCGCGAGAACTGCGGCAGCGTCCAGTACTGGCCTTCCTCGACCAGCACCACCTTGCGGCCGCGCTCGGCGAGCTCTTTCGCCACCACCGCGCCGCCGGCCCCTGAACCCACCACCACCACCTCGCAGGAAATCTCTTCGTCCGGACGCTGGCGCCCGATGCGCACGTCGCCCGGCGGCAGGCCGTCGGCGGCGCCGCGCTTCGGCTGGTAGGGCTTCGGCACGTAGCCCACCGCGGCGGCCACGTCGTCCTCGGCGAAGAAGGCCAGCTTGATGGGAGTCACCAACCCGCGCAGCACCACCCGCGCCACCGAGCTGCCCCGGTGCCAGCGTTCGAGCACCTCGAAGCGGCGCTCGGGGGACAGCCGCGAGAAGCGGGTGCCGGTGAAGGCCACCGAAGACCACTCGATGGTGTTCAGCCCCGCCACCAGCGCCAGCCGCACCGGTTCAGGAAGCTCGGCGAAGAGCTGGTCGATTTTCTGCACCGCCACCGGCCCCGCGCGGCGGGTGACCAGCTTGCCCGCGGGGATGACGGTGTCGGCCAGTGCCTCGACCACCCGGTGCGTCCAGGTGGGCAGGCCCCCCGTCTTCACCGGCGGCACCGTGGCGCCCAGCCGGGGCTGCTCGACCGGGGCCTTCGTCGCGCGCTTCATTCGCCTTGCTTCCATGCGTCAGGCCCTCGGGCACAGCGGAACGTTCGGCCGCTGGCTGCGGTCCGCGAACTCGAGGTGCGCGGTACCGGTGGCCGTCAGCCGGTCGATGGGCCGGCCCCAGCGCCGCACCTCGAGCGACAGGTCGGCCAGCTCGCTGTTGGTGCAGAAGATGGCCGCGCCGTCCGGGTCTTCGTACTCGACCTGGAGGCACAACTCGGGTCGGACCCGGGCGTGGCCGATGAACTCGAGCGCGCCGGACCGGGTCCAGAAGCGGAAGTCGGGGTACGCGCACTCGCTGCGGTCGAGGATGGCCGACGGCAGCGCGTTGCATAGGTAGTCGCGGCCGTCGTACCGCACGTAGACGTGGGTGAGCACCTTGGGCACGCCCGGCAGCGTGGCGGTGACGCCCTCGACCAGCGCCTGACGGCCGTGGTCGAAGGTGTTGCAGTGCACCCAATTCCAGCTCTGGGCGTGCCGGTGGCCGTAGAGGTGCGCCTGCTGCCCGGGCGCGTCGGTCAGGTCGAACGCCCGACCGTCCACTTCGACGCGGCCCCGGAAGCGCACGTCGTTGTTCGGCACGATGAAGTTGGTGCGCTTCTTCGCCAGCACCGGCCGCAGCCACGAGGGCGCGAGGAAGAAGGCGGTCGGCGAGCTGTCGTGGGTCAGGTCCCACCTGAGCGAGTGGCCGTGCCCCTCGAGCGCGCCGGACAACTCGCGTTCGGTCAACCGCGCCTCGCCGACGCGGATGAGGGAGTCGCCCCCCAGCGAGAAGCCGCCCTTCTCCTCGCGGCGCCGCAGGCCGAAGCTCTGGTCCGGGCTCTTCCCGTCGAAGAAGTGGCCCCAGAGCTCGGCGAAGGGTTCGCCGGCGTCGGGCGCGTCGAGGGTGTACCTCAGCCAGAAGGCCGCCTGGTCGCGCACTGAGTTGAAGGTGAGGTACCAGACTTCGTAGTGGCCGCGGCGCTCGCCGTCCCACGCCGGGAGGTTTTCGCTGCCCCGCGGCACCAGGTAGCGGCCAACGAGATTGGAGAGCATCACGGGCGCGGGAGGTTAGCACGCGGTGCGTCATGGCGAGGCCGCTATGCGTGGGCGGCGAGGGCGTGAGCGAGGGCTTCCCCGCCGCGCTAGTTGATGGTGACGCTGCAGACGCCAGTGATGCCGTCGCCGCCGCACGTCGAAGGCGGAGTGCAGTTGCCGCAGTCGATCAACCCGCCACAGCCGTCGCCCGCCGGGCCGCAGTTGTAGCCCAGCTCGGCGCACGTCTTGGGCGTGCAGTTCGGCTGTCCACACCGGCCGGGCTGGCCGCCGCCGCCGCAAGTCAGCGGGGCGGTGCAGTTGCCGCAGTCGAGCAGCCCGCCGCACCCATCGCCCGCGGGCCCGCAGTCGAACCCGAGATCGGCGCAGGTCTTCTTGGTGCAGCCAGAAGCGCCGCACTGGCCCGGCACGCCGCCGCCGCCGCAGGTCTGTCCCGCCGGGCAGCTGCCACAGTCGATGGCGTTGCCGCAGCCGTCACCCGCAGGGCCGCACGTAATGCCCTGTTGGCCGCAGGACAGGGCCGTGCAGTTCTTGCCGTTGCCGCAGAGGCCTGGGCCGCCGCCGCCGCACCAGAGCGGCGAGACGCAGGTGCCGCAGTCGATCTGGCCGCCGCAGCCGTTGCCGGCGAACCCGCAGTTGAAGCCGAGGTCGGCGCAGGTGCGGGGCACGCAGGCGGTGAAGCCGCAGACACCGGGCTGACCGCCGCCGCCGCAGGTCTGGGGCAGGGTGCAGGGGCCGCAGTCGAGCTGGCCGCCGCAGCCGTTGCCGGCCGGGCCGCAGTTGAAGCCCTGGTCGGCGCAAGACCTCGGCGCGCAGGCGGTGCCGCCGCACTGGCCCGACACCCCGCCGCCGCCGCAGGTCTGGGGCAGGGTGCAGGGGCCGCAGTCGATTTGGCCGCCGCAGCCGTTGCCGGCCGGGCCGCAGCCGATGCTCAACTGGGCGCAGGTCTTCGGGGTGCAGGTCGGCCCGCACTGCCCGGGCTGCCCGCCGCCGCCGCACGTCTGGGGGCTGGGGCACGGGCCGCAGTCCAGCACGCCGCCGCAGCCGTCTCCGGCCTGGCCGCAATTGAAGCCGAGCTGGGCGCAGCTCTTCGACGTGCAGGTCGGGGGCGGCGGAACGTCGGGGATGATGCACGAGGCCAGGTCGAACAGCATGAACTCGAGCACCTTCTCCTGCGCGGTGAGCGGGGTGTTCGTGCACGCGGCGGGGAAGGTGGTGCCGGTGCTGGTGCCGGTGTTGACGTGGAAGTCGCTGAACAGCACGCGCCCGCACTGGTTCACCGTGCCGCCGTCGGTGGGGGGCAGCGGCGTGTTGAAGGTCAGGTGCTTGGTCGAGAGCTGGTTGGGGGCCGCGGTGTCAATCCAGCTCTGGGTCGGCGCGATGACGCTGTCGACGTCCCAGCGGGGGGCGCTGATGGTGATTTGCCCGGGGGTGGTGGTCGCGCCGACGAGCTGCAGCCAGCTCTGGAACGCCGGCCCCTTCGGGATGAGGGTGTTCACGTAGCCGGTCACCGTGGTGCCGGGCCGCAAGGGGGCCGTCTGGGACTGGTTGGCGTTCCAGTTCGCGGTGGGCGTCCACGGAACGGCGTTGTTCAGGTTGTCCCTGTCCAACCAGACGTAGCTGAAGTGGGTATCGAAGACGCGCCCGCCCGAGTTGGCGTAGTCGACGACCCGCTGGATGTCGGCGGCCACCTTGCGCACCTCGCCGCCGCGGCAGGGGAAGAGCACCATGTCGTACTTCGCCAGCTCGGCGGAAGACGCGTAGAGGGTGGTGTACGCCGGCGCCCCCCCGGGCATGTTGGCGCCGTTGTCACGGTACATGCGCACGCTGCCGGTGCCCGAAGGCACGGTGAACTCCGAGTCTTCGAGGCCCATCTTGCGCAAGACGCACTCGATGGGGTCGACGTTGCCGGTCGCGATCGCCATCAGCGGAATGTCGCCTTCCGACTTGTTGCGGGGCAGCCGAATGGTACCGAGGCCGAGCGGCGTCGTCTGGCAGGCGGTGACTGCGGGCAGGGTGACCTTCCGGCGCCACTTTCCGAGCTGCACCACGACCGGGAAGGGGACGTTGGCCGGGACGTTGTTGAGCGTGAACGTGCCGTCGTAGCCGGTGGTGGTGGAAACCAGCGGTGAACCGGTCGCGGCGGCGCATTGGTCGCAGCTGACGCCCGCGTCGAACGGTTGCAGGTTGCCGTTCGGCACGTAGACCAGCGCGTTGAACACGGGGTCAGGCTGGCCGAAGCCGGCGCTGGGATCGGTGCCCGCGACCACCGTGCCGGTGATGGTGGTGAACACGCCGCCGTCACAGGCGACCTGGTTCAGGCAGAGGTTGACGCAGTAGCCGCCGCCGTCGTAGCCGGCGTCGCTGCCGTCACCGCAGAGGTTGGGCTGCCCGCTGCCGCCGCAGATGGCGGGGTTGGTGCAGCCTCCGCAGCCGCCGTCGATGAGCCCGCCGCACCCGTCGCCCACCGCGCCGCAGTTGAGGCCGAGGTCGGCGCAACTCTTCGGGACACAGGCGGGCGGGGCGCCACACTGGCTGGGAGTCCCACCGCCGCCGCAGGTCTGGCCGCCGGGGCAGCCGCCCGCGGGGTCGCAGTCGAGCAGGCCGCCGCAGCCGTCGCCAGCCGGGCCGCAGGCGATGCCGAGCAGCACGCAGGTCTTCTTGACGCACGCCGGAGGCCCGCCGCACTGGCTGGGGGTTCCGCCGCCGCCGCAGGTTTCTCCTCCGGGGCAGCCGCCCGCGGGGTCGCAGTCGAGCACGCCGCCGCAGCCGTCGCCCGCCGGACCGCAGCCGACGCCGAGCAGCACGCACGTCTTCTTCGTG
>JAHFDQ010000600.1 GCA_023248915.1 Archangiaceae bacterium
CCGCCGGATGACTACCAGCTCACTGCGTAGGTACAGCTGTCGCCGCCCTTCTTCCGGCACGGTTTGTCGTCCTCGTGAACCACCTGCGCAACTGGCGCGAAGCGCTGGGCCATGGCGGTAACGATGCCGCGGTCGAACGCGCAGGGGTACGGGTTTTGGCACACCTAGACGATCTTGTTCTTGCCGGCGACGCCCTCGTAACCGTAGTGGCCGATGCCCTCGAGCATCTTGCCCGCGGTCGGGTCGAACATGTCCTCGCCGCCCTTGCGGTGGTTCATGTGGTAGGCGATGTCGATCGACTTGATTGCGCTGTGGACGTCCGTCACCCAAGGCGGAAACTTGGCGTTGCGGGGAATCGACGCGCCGATCTGGAAGAGCACCGAGTCGCCGACCGAGGTGCCAATCTTCTTGAAGACCCTCAGCCAGGCTTCCTGCGAGTACCACCCGTCGGGGCGGACCACCGCGACCCCCGTTTCGCCCCTCTCGCCAATCTTCTCTTCGAGGAGGTACTGGCTCGCGAGCAAGGTGAAGGCCTTGAAGCCGTCGACGATCGCCCACACCGTCTGACCGTTGACCTCGATGCCCTTTTCGAATGCCTCGTATTCCACTGGTTCCCCCGTTCGAGATTGTGCGGCAAGCAAATGCTAGGAGCCTCTTCGGTGAGGGGCAATCAAGATCAAGGGCCGGCTACACATCGACACAGCTCGACGCGACGCACTTCAAGTCGATTCGGGCGGCGGTCATTGCCGCGCCGGCCGGAGCGGTGGTGGCCATCGAGGCGGGGACGTACGCCGAAAGCATCATCGACCCGCTGGTGCCGGTCACCCTGGTGGGCCGGTGCGCCGCCCAGGTCCGGGTGAACGGCGTGGGCGGCAACCAGGTCGCGCTCTACGCCTATCTGACCCAGGGAATCGTCGCCCGGGGCCTGACCCTGACCGGCCACGTGGGAGCCGTCTACGCCGACTCGGGCGGAGTGACGGTCGAGGACTCGGTCCTCGAGGGGAACGTGGCGGTGGGAGTCTTCGCGAAGAACGGCAGCAACGTGACCGTTCGGCGAACGCGCATCTCGGACGTGACGGTGGTGGCCGGCGGCGAGCTCGGCGCGGGAGTCGTCTGCAACACCGGCAGCACGGCGGTGCTCGAGGATGTCGCCGTCACCGGGAACGGCCATCGCGGCCTCGCCGTCGGCGGCGCCGGGTCGACGCTGCTGCTCCGCCACTCGTACGTGGGCCGGCAGCGGCGGGCGCCCGTCTCGGAAACGGCCGCGGCGGTGCTGGCGACCGACGGCGCCGAGCTCGAGCTCGACGGAACCGTGGTCGTGGACAACGACGGCAACGGCGTCGACGTGACGGGAGCGGTCGCGAAGGTGAGCCGGTCGGTGGTCCGGCGCTCCCACGGGACGCTGGCGGGCAACGACGGCATTGGCGTGTACGCCGCGGAGCAGGCGACCGTGACGATGACGGACTCGACGGTCGGCGAGAACCCGGTGTTGAACGTCTACGCCGACGGCGCCGGCACCGAGGTGATGGCCACCGACAGCACCTTCCGGGGTTCAGCGTCCCTGATGGGGGTGGAGATCGGCCGCGGGGCGCAGGTCAGCGGCGGGGCGGCGCTGTACGCGACGCGCGTCGCCGTCGCCGGGGTGGCGTCGGCCGGGCTCGCGTTCCAGACCGGGAGCTTCGGGCGGCTGAGCCAGGTGGCGATTTCGGGCGTGAGCGAGATTGCCTGGCCGAACCCGACCTACCTCTACGGCGGCTTCGGGCTCTTGTCCGAGGACGGCTCGCACGTCGACGCGACCGAGGTCACGGTCGAGGCGGCCACGCTCTCGGCCTACGAGGTGGGGCAGGACGCGACGCTGACGCTGGACCGGGTGCTGTCGCGCGACATGAAGCAGAGCACCGCGAGTGGCAACGGCACCGGGACGCAGGTCTCGAGGTCCGCGACGCTCTCGGCGAATCGGGCCTTCTTCCTAACCAGCAGGTCGAACGGGGTCGTCGTCGCGTCGGGGGGAGTGGCCGAGCTCACCGACTCGACCGTCGCCGACACGCTCGCCTCGGACGGCGGGGGCTTCGGAAACGCGATCAGCTTGTTCGGCAAGGGTCGACTGACGCGGCCGACACCCGGTTCAAGGACAACCAGACGCAGCTCGGGTCGGGCATCGTGCCCTTGCCGTCGTTGTGAGCCCGGGCGAAGTCAGTGGTACTCGAAGGCGCCCAGGTCCCACTGGCCATCGGAACCCCGTTGTATGCCGTCCGGGTCGAGGTCGAAGGACTGGCCGGTTTCGGCGGGGAGTGCCTGGCCGGAGTTGATTGCGGAGGCTCCGGCGCGCAAGTGGTAGTCGCCTCCGGCGGCGTCGATGAACTGGTCGGTGCTCGTCTCCAGGTTCCCGTTGTCGGCGATTCCCCAGGACGCCCAGTCGGCTCCGGCATTCCAGAGGAGATTGTTCTTGGCGATGCTCCCCGAGAACGAGCCGCCGTTGCCCTGGGACCCGGTCACGCCCAGAGACAGGTTGGCGAAGGTGTTGTTGTAGAGGTACATGGCGCCGAGCGTCGCGTACTGGGCTTCCAGCACGCGATTGCCGCCAGCCCAGACATTTCCGTAGAGGTACCACTTGTCATTCGGAACGCAGCCGGCGCCGATGAAGCACATCATGATGCCCTCGGTCATCCAGTTGGTGACGACGTTGTAGCGCCAGGTGACGTTGACCTCGTTCTCAATCGACGCCCAGACGTTGGGGTGCCAACTGGCCGGGTTGCCGACCACGTTGTCGAAGAGCCGGTTGTGCTCGAAGACGACGTCATGGTTGCCGGAAGTCATGAACAGGGTGGGCTTGCCGTGGAACTGCGAGTAGGCGATGTGCAGACCGTGCGTGGTGCCCGAAGCGATTGCGGAGAAGCAGCGCCCGTCGCCGGTGAAGTTGGTCGTCGTGGTGGCGACCCCCGCGACGTCGAGGTTGAAGAGCCGAAAGTAGCTGGCGGTGCTCTGGGGCAGACTGATGGCGTAGCTCTCGCCGAGAGACGTGTCGTAGACCTTGATTCCGCCATACGACACCCGGCCGTCCACCGTGACGTAGCTGCCGCTGCCGCTGGGGACGCCGATGCCGGATACCACCACCTGGGCGTCGAATTGGGCCTGCCAGCCCGACGTGGCCGCACCGCACTGGGGGTCGCTGGCCACGGCGCGCTTGACGCACACGCGCCCGCTCGCGGTGCCGTTCGTCTGGAGGTTCAGGTCGCCGTAAGTGCCGCCCGCAAGGCAGAGGGTCGAACCGGGTGTCACGCTGCCCCAGGCGATCGCGGTGACGTTCGCCCACGCCGCCGTCCAGCTCGTGCCGGCGCCCGAACCTCCGGGCGCGACGAAGAACACCGGGCCGGTCCGGGGCGCTCCGGTGTCGTTCGAGCAAGGGTCGAAGCTCGGCTCGCTTCCGGCATCAGAGTCTCCGCCGTCCGCGGCGCTGCCGCCGTCCGTCGCGCCGCCGTCCGTCGCGCCGCCGTCCGCGCTGCCGCCGTCCGCGCTGCCGCCGTCCGCGCTGCCGCCGTCCGCGCTGCCG
>JAHFDQ010000601.1 GCA_023248915.1 Archangiaceae bacterium
CCCTAGCGCCAGGGACGTCGGCGTGCGTTCACAACTACGGACGACGGCTGTCCGAGACAAGTCCAGATGTTGGTTTCGCCGACGAATCGACGGTCGGGCCCGGCCGAGTTAGGTGGCCCTACGCGAGTTCCTTCGGCGCCGGGTCGGCACTCGTCCCCGCCACGAGTATTCCCCGCATGTTCCGGAAGCCGTCGCAGGGCGTCCGCACCCCGACCATGAACGGCAGGCTGCGAAGCGTCATCTTCAGCCACGCGAACAGGCGGCGCAGCGCCGACGATGCGCGGGGGACCGGCGCCTCGACCGTGCTCGCGAGGTCCACGTAGAACGACCTCGCATCTCCCAGCCCTTCCAGGTGCTCGTCGAGCGCGGTCACCTGGGCCCTGAGCGCCTCTTCGACGCTGTCCTTCAACGGTTCGCTCATCAGCACGTACTCGGAGAGCGGCACCGAGTTCTTCAGCAGCCGGTGTACGTGAATGACGTCGACCCCCGCGACTTCCCGAAACCGCTTCACCTTCTGGAAGGCAATCTCTCCGACGTGGCCGACGAACTTGAGCTTGAGCTCGCTCGCCTGCACGCAACCGTCGCAGGTACAGGCCCGGTCGATGACCAGCTCGGCCCGCCGGCGGAGGAACGCTCTTCGAATCGCCGCGACCGCCCCCCCGAACTTCCCCGAGTCGCCCTGCCCCACTTCCGGCAACGTGGCGTAGAAGAAGGCGGCGTCGCCCTCGAGCTTCGCCACCGTGTACGCGCGGGGCGCCGCATCGATGACCGCCTCCAGCAACTGCCCCACCACGTACTGCGCGTGGGCGAGGTTGATGCGGTGCACCTTCATGAAGCGCGTGTAGCCGCCGATGTCCGCAATCAACAACAGGGCGCGAGGCATTGGCGGCGACTGTATCGCACCCGGGGGGCCGACTCTTTGCGCGGGCGGCGGTACACTGCGCCCCGTCTCGTACTGCGAGTGGAGTGGGCCGGTGCTCTTCGAGAAGCGGACAGCCTTCGTCGCCGGCGCGGTGGCGCTCGCGTGCGTGGGCCTGGTGACCCTCGGCTTCGAGCTGCACCCGGTGCCGGCTGCGGTCGCCGACCTGCCCCGCTTTCCGCTGGTGACCGCCCTGACGCACTGGGACGCCGTCTGGTACGTGAACATCTCGCGCTTCGGCTACTGGTACCTGCCCAACACCCAGAGCCCGGTCGCGTTCTTCCCCGGCTACCCGCTCCTCATCTGGGCGGCGTCGCAGCTCGGCGCCAACCCGTGGGTGGCGGCCATCGTCCTGTCCCTGACCTGCGGCCTCGCCGCGGTGGTGCTCTTCAAGGGGTGGGCAGACGTCATCTCGGGGCCGGTCGCCGCGCGCTCGGCGCTGCTCGTGCTCGCGCTCTACCCGTTCGCCTTCTACCTCTACGGAGTGCCGTACTCGGACGGCCTGTACCTCGCGCTCGCCATCGGCTCGTTCCTCGCGCTCGAGAAGCGGCATCTGGTGTGGGCGACCCTGCTGGGGGCGCTGGCGACCGGGGCGCGGCCCATGGCGCCCGCGCTGGTGCTCGGGCTGCTCGTCAGGTCAATCGAGCTGCGCCGCGCCAGCCACGAGCGCCTGCGGCCGGTGGACTTCCTGCCGACGCTGGCGGTGGCGGGCTTCGCGGCCTACTGCGCCTATTTGTCGGTACGCTTCGGGGACGCCTTGGCCTTCGCCACCGTGCAGGGAGCCCCCGGCTGGGACCAAGCCCCCGGGTGGCACACCTGGCTCAAGCAGACCTGGTTCGACGAGCTCTTGCCAAGGGCCAGCCCGTGGGTGGTGCTGCGCCTCGGAGGCCACGCCCTGGTCACCGCGGCGGCGCTGGCCCTGGTGCCCAGCACCTGGCGGCGGCTGGGCGCCGGCTACGCGCTATACGTCGCGGTCGCGGTGGGCCTGCCGGCGCTCGCCAGCAAGGACTTTCACGGGCTCGGGCGCTACGTCTTGGCGGCCTTCCCGCTGTTCCTCACCGCCGCGCTGGTACTGGGCGAGCGGCCGCGATTCCGCCGAGCGTGGGTGCCGGCGAGCGCGCTGGCGCTGGCGGGCCTGGCCTTCCTCTTCGGGGCCGGGGCCTACGTGGCGTGAGCGACCTTACATCTGCTGCGCGGTCCAGCCCGACGAGAAGTCGAAGTCGGCGTAGACCGGGTAGTGGTCGCTGGCCTTGTTCTGGTCGATGGCGGCCGAGACCACGTGCTCTCTGAGCGGCGGGTCGACGAACAGGTAGTCGATGCGCGACTTGTTGGGCCAGAAGGTGATGCCCTCGGCCTTCAACCCGATGACGTCCACCATGCCCGTCCTGACCATCGACTTTGGGCCGCCCCCGGTCGGGCCTTCGTTCAGGTCGCCCATGAAGATGAGGCCTCGGCCCACGCCGCCGGCGATGCGCGACGCGAGCGTGGCGACGTTGGCGGTGGCGGCGATGACGTCGGCGTGGGTGGTGACGACGCGCAAGGCCTGCGGGCCGACGCACACCCGGGCGTCGATGGCGACGCGCGGCTCGTAGGTTCCGGTCGCCTGCAGGTCGATGCGCGACGCCGACTCGATGGGCAGCCGCGTCAAGAGCGCGATGCCGTAGGCGCCGCCGCCGCGGTCGATCGCGCCGGCGAAGATTTCCTGGTACCCGAACCGGTCGGCCAGCACCTTGGCCTGGTCGACGTTCCCGGTGCGGTGGACGAAGTGGTCCACTTCCTGGAGCCCGATCACGTCGGGTGAAATCTCGCCGATCGCGTCCGCCACCTGGTCGAGGTTCGTCTCGAGCCCCGACTTGAGGTTGTAGGAAGCGACCCGCAGCCGGGACGGACCTACCGCTCCGGCGGGACACGAAGAGAACGCGGGGGTGACGAAGGTGTAGTTCGGGGTGCAGGCGGCCAGCGGGGCGACGGCGACGAACCCGGCCCAGGCTAGGCAGGAGAGCAGGCGATTCAGTGGATACCTCGAGGGTTGTTGAGTGAACGAGGCAACAGCGTACCGTGCCGGACAGTCCGGACGGCAAGCCCCCGGGCTGCGCTCGTTCGGGATGCAGGCGAGGGGCCGGCGGCCCCACCGAGGCCTGGGAGGCCTGTGCCCCGCGGTCCGAGGGGAGGCGTTGCCGGCCCAGGGCGATATCGGTATCATGCACCTCATGAAGAGCTCACATTCTGATACCACAATTAGACAGCTTACTCTTAGGTTGCCTGGCGACCTGTATGAGCAGACGCGGGTGGTCGCACGAGCTCGCCGGACCAGCGTCAGCGCGTTGATGCGTCGGCTTCTGGAAGACCTCGCCCGTACGGAGCGCGAGCGCGAGCTGGACCAGGCCTATGAGCTGCTGGGACGGGACCCGGGAGCGGATGTCGAGCGCGAGTTCGAGGCCCAGGCGGAGGTGGCCCGCCGTGGCTGAGGCCCGGTCGATTCGACGCGGCGACCTGTTCTGGGTGAACTGGTCGCCAGGACGCGGTTCAGAGGCCGGCGGGCGCCGGCCCGCCCTCGTGGTCCAGCGGGACGCGGGCAATCGTGCCGCCAGCTACCCGAATACGGTGGTCGTCGCGGTGAGCAGCCAGGG
>JAHFDQ010000602.1 GCA_023248915.1 Archangiaceae bacterium
GTACCGAGCTCCCGCCATCGAGCCCGCCGTGGTCCAGGTCCCCGGGGTCGGGTCATAGAGCTCGGCCGAGGACAGGTAGCCGCTCCCATAGCCTCCGGCGACCAGCACCCTGCCGTTCGCGAGCAGGGTCGCGGTGGGGAATTCGCGAATCGCCGCCATCGAGCCCGTCGCCGCCCAAGTGCCGGTGGTCGAGTCATACAGCTCGGCCGAGGCAAGGTCGGAAAGGCCGGAGTAGCCCCCGACTACCAGCGCCTTGCCGTTCCCGAGCAATGTCGCGGCGTACCCATACCGTGGGCTCGCCATCGAACCTGTCGGGGTCCAGGTGCCCGTGGTCGGGTCGTAGAGCTCGGCCGAGCCGATGGCGGTCGAGCCGTTGTAGCCACCCTCGGCCAGCACCTTGCCGTTCCCGAGCAGCACCGTGGTGAAGTTGCTTCGAATCGACGACATCGACCCGGTCGCGGTCCAGGTGCCCGTGGTTGGGTCGTAGAGCACGGCCGAGGACAGGTAGCCGCCTCCGTAGCCTCCCGCGACCAGCACCTTGCCGTTCCCGAGCAACGTCGCGGCTTGGCCTTCCCGGACCCCCGGCAGCGACCCCGTCGCCGTCCAGACTCCGGTGGCCGAGTCATAGAGCTCGGCTGAAGCGAGGTCACCCGCGCCGGAGTAGCCCCCCGCGACCAGCACCTTGCCGTTCCCGAGCGCGGTCCCTGTATGGCCGGACCGAGCGCTCGACAGGGGGCCCGTCGTCGACCAGTTGCCCGTGGAACCCGCGAAGGTGCCCACCTCGGTGCTCGCCAGCGCGCCCGCGCCCGTGCCCCCCGAGAACAGCACCGACCCGCTGACGAGCAGCGTCGCGGTGTGCTGGTACCGCGCGGTCGCCAGCGAGCCCCCCGAGCTCCAGGTCCCCGCCGTGGGGTTGTACACTTCAATGGTGGCCGTGGCGGCGGCTCCCGCGTAGCCGCCTGCCACGGCGATTCCCCCCCACGAAAGCAGCGTCGCCGAGTGGACGTAGCGCGCCGTCGCCAGCGACCCAGTCGCGGTCCAGGTTCCGGCCGCCGGGTCGTACAGCTCGGCCGAGCCCAGCGCCGCGGCCCCGAGCCCGCCCACTGAAATCACCTTGCCGTCGCCCAGCACGGTCGCGCTGTGGGCTCGCCGGGCCACGGCCATCGACCCGGTCGCGGCCCAGGTCCCGAGCGCCGGGTCGTACAGCTCGCAGGTCGTGACCGAACCCGACCCCGCCGAACCGCCGCACGCCAGCACCTTGCCGTTCTGCAAGAGGGCCGCGGCGTGCCCACCCCGGGCCCCGGCCATCGACCCGGTCGCGGTCAGAGTGCCCGCCACCGGGTCGTAGAGCTCGCACGACGAGAGGTACGTCGAGAAGTTCTGCACGCCGCCTGCCAAGAGCACCTTGCCGTTGCGCAGGCGCGTCGCGGTATGCGACTCGCGCGCGCCGGCGAGCGCAGGGCCCGCGGCCCAGGCGCCGGTCGCCGGGTCGAACAGCTCGGTCGTGGCGACCGTCGTGCCTCCCACCGCGCCGCCCGCCGCCAGCACCTTCCCGGTCGGCAGCAGCGTGGCCGTGTGGTTCAACCTCGCGGTGCCGAGGCTGCCGGTGGCCGACCAGCTTCCGGAGGTCGCGTCGTACAGCTCGGACGTCGTCGTGCCACCTCCCGCCGCCAGCACGCGTCCATCGGTGAGCATCGTCGCGGTGTGGCCCGCTCTCGCCGTTGCCATGCCGGTGCTCTGAACGCGGAAGACGAGGTCGTCCGTGTCGGCGTTGTCCTGCAAGTCGGTGCAGGGCGAACCGGAATTGCCACAGGTGCAGGCGGTGCCTCCGTGCCGCAGAATCACCCGCACGACGTGGTCGCCCGCGGTGTTGGCCAGCGTCAGAGTCCTCGAGAGAAACCAGGTGGGGTCCACCCCCACCATGGTGGCTACCCACGTCCAGCTCGGCGCCGTCGCGCTCGGCGAGTAGTAGAGGTCCGCGAAGTCGCAGCAGCTCGAAGCGACGCCCATCGTCATGTCGACGCGAATCTGGTCTCCCGGCGAGAACGGCCGCGCCGCCAGGTTCGTCACCACGATGCCGTCGACGCGGTGACCGCTAGGGCTCGGCGTGTCGGTGCAGGTGTCCACAGTGTTCGGTTGATTCGCCTCGGTTTCGCCCGAGGAACTGTCGCGGCCGAAGAGCAGCCCGCCCGAGTCGCAGACGTCCGCGCCACCCCCGCATCGCGGAGCCCCCAGGAGCGGGTCGTAGGTGGCGATGAGCGTCACCGCTTGCCGCTGCGTCCCCGGACGCGCCTGTCCGGCGCTGTCGAGAGAGGACTGGCAGGCGACCCCGGCCCCGACCAACAGGGCGACGACTGCGAGCCCCCCGAGTCCCGCACGCGTGGCAAACCCCAACCTGCTCGTTTTCCGTTCGGAACGCATGGGAATCCCCTCTTTCTGGCTTCTGGCGAAGTGTCGGTGCTGCCTCAGGACCGCGTAAACTAGACGATTCGCAGGGCGGCGCGTCGCGAATACGGCTACCGCGCACGGCGACAGTAGTCGCTCCGCGCTTCAGGTCGTCCAGGAACGTCCGCATACGCGGCCGCTCCCGAAAACGAGCCTGGGATACGGATGTTGAATTCTTAACCACCCCAAGCTTCGCGTGAGAGGATCTACCTAACAGCCGTCAGCCGTCGTCGCACGCGAGCCGCCCGCCTCGAACATGGACGTCGGGGGACCATGAGAAACAAGAGCGCCGACCGAAGCCCTCTCTCGGTCACCTTCGCGACCTGGCGCGAGGCGGTGGTCCACCTCCGGTCGCGCATTCTCGTGAACGGCGTCCCGCTCGCTCCCGACGACTTCGGCGAGCTGTTGGCCTCCCGGGCGAAGAAGGGGTCTGCCCGCGCCTGGACGGCGTGGCTCAGGGGAATGCCGGACGTCCGCCTGAGCGATGACGACGCCCGAACGGCCTTGCGCGAGATGGCCGGCCTCTTCGTGAAGCACTGGCCTACGAGCATCCGGGCGAGCGTCAAGAGCCGGACGGCGGAAGACCGCGAACACCTCGTCGCTCGCATCGCGGCCCTGCTCGCGGCCCTGCCGCATCACGCTTCGCCGACCCGGGCGGCCGCGCCCATCTCGGGGGCGAGCCTCCAGGCGCTGGTCAACCGGTACCTCGCCGACCACCGGCTCCGCCATCGCGACCTGGCCACGCAACTGTCGACCCGGCTTCGAACCGATTCGAAACTGTGCGCGCTCGTCGAAGAAGGCGACGCCGACGCCATCGAGGCCTGGCACGTCCAGCGCGTGGCGTCAGGTACCGGGCTGGACCTCGATCGCCCCACCTACTACCTGCTCATCCGCGCGTTCGCGGTGGCGTCGCATCAGGACCCGGGGCCCTTCTTCGCGCTGCCCTTTTCCTCGCCCCACCTGCCGCAGGAATGGGGCGCCTCGCTGCAGATTCGCCTCACCGGCCTGGCCGGTTCTCAAACCGGAGGGCCGCTGGTCGATTCCTTCCGCGACCAGGCCAGCCTGCTGGTGGCGCGGGTCGTCGCCGAGCGCCTTT
>JAHFDQ010000603.1 GCA_023248915.1 Archangiaceae bacterium
CGCGGAAATCCTCTTCCAGCCCGGGCTCAACACCTCGCAGGCCTACAACGCCTGGCACGGAGTCAGCCTCTACGCCGACTCGACCCGCACCTTGCTCTACTCGAAGTCGGTGATGGTGTCCTACGACCGGCCCTACCACGACCAGAGCGGAGCGGGCCTGACGCTGTACCAGGAGACGCCCTTCGTTCAGTTCTTGGAAAGGAACGGCTACGACGTCACCTACGCCTCGAACGTCGACTTCAACCGCTTCTCGAACCTGCTCGACGGCATCGGGGCGTTCGTGCTGGCCGGGCACGACGAGTACTGGTCGCCGGAAGAGCGCGCCCAGGTGGACGCCGCGCTCACCACGGGGCGCACCAGCCTCGCCCACTTCGGCGGCAACGGCGCCTACTGGCGGGTGCGCTACCTGTCGTCGTCGGACGGGCGGCCGCTGCGAATCATGGTCTGTTACAAGGGCGTCGACCGCGACCCGCAGCCGGGCTCGACGGTGCGCTACCGCGACGTCCCCAACCCGCACCCCGAGAACGCGCTCCTCGGCACGATGTACGACGGGTGGCAGTTGGTGCCCTTTCCCCTCACCGTGTCCAACCCGGGGCATTGGCTGTTCGAGGGCACGGGGCTGGTCGGCGGCGAGCTTCTGACAGGCCTCATCGGCAACGAGTTCGACAAGATTCAGGACAACGGCGAGACGCCTCCCGGAGTGGTGGTCGCGGCGGAGGGGCCGGTGGTGACCGCCGAGGGGCTGCCGAGCAAGGCCCAAATCGTCGAACGCACCCTTCCTTCGGGGCGGCTGGTGTTCTCGGCGGGAACCATCAGTTGGTCGCAGGGGCTGACCTCGAACCCCGACCTTCACGACGCCCGGCTCGAGCGCATGACGCTGAACGTGTTGGAGCGGGCGCTGTCGCACCGGCGGCCGGCGCGGCAGTTGGGTCTCGCGGTGGGCCCCATTCCGGTGGGGTCGCCGCCCGACGCGCGGTGGGCGGGCGCGGTGAGCGCCTTCGCCGGGACGGCGGGCCAGGAAGGTGGCGCCGACGGGCCGGGGGCGAGCGCCACCTTCCAGGGGCCGACCGGCCTCGCCGTCACCCCGGACGGCCGGGTGGTGGTGACCGAGGCCCCGGCGAACCGGGTTCGGCTGATTGCCAACGACATGGCGTCCACCGTGACGCTGCTCGCCGGAAACGGGCTGCCCGGCGCGCGCGACGGCGACGGGGCCCAGGCGATGTTCCGCGCGCCGACGGGCGTGGTCATCGGCCTCGACGGAGCGGCCTACGTCGCCGACTCGGACAACCACGTCATCCGCCGCATCGGGCTGACGGCGCCGTACGTCGTCAGCACCTACGCCGGGGCGTTCCGGGTGTCGGGCTGGGTCGACGCCGCGGGCGGCGCCGCGCGCTTCAACCGCCCGACCGCGCTCGCGGCCGACGCCGCGGGCAACCTCTACGTGGCCGACCAGGCGAACAACCTGGTGCGGAAGGTCTCCGTGTTGAGCGGCCAGGTGACGACGCTCGCGGGCTCGGGAGAGGCGGGCTGGGCCGACTCGCCCTCGGGCAGCCTGGCGACCTTCAACAACCCCAGCGCCATCGCGGTGGCGGGAAGCGGCGACGTCTACGTCCTCGACGGAGGCGACGGGCTGTTGCGCCGAGTCTCGGCGGCCGGCGCGCACGAAGTCTCCACCCTGGCCGGCGAGGAGGCGTTCCTCTTCGGCTACCGCGACGGCGCGGGCAACACCGCGCGCTTTCGGGCGCAGCTGGGCCTGGCCTTCGCCCCGTCGGGCGAGCTGGTGCTGGCCGACACCGGCAACTACCGGCTGCGCCTCATCGTGCCGGGCGCCGACGCAGCCTCGACCCACGTCTACACCAGCGCCGGCTCGGGGCGGCAGGGCAGCGCGCTGGGCACCGCCGACGCGGCGGACCTGGTCGCGCCCACCGGCATCGCCTTCTTCCCCGACGGCCGCGCGGTGGTGTCCGACTCGTACAACGCCGTGGTGCGGCTGGTGGGGCACTGAAGCCTGTGCCCGAAGCGCACATGTTCCTGGGTGAAATGGACACCTGAATGCATATGAAATACGTTGTTTCGTATGCGTACCACTCTTGACCTGCCTGACGACCTCCTCGCCGAAGCCCAGCGAATCCTCCAGTTCAAGTCGAAGACGGACACGGTGGTCTTGGCGCTGAGGGACCTGGTTCGCCGGCGCCGCATCGAAGAGCTGAAGGACCTCAGCGGAAGAGTCCAGCTCGACATCGACCTACCGCACTCCCGCCGCAGGCCTCCCCGGGGATAGGGCGGT
This sequence comes from Archangiaceae bacterium, assembly GCA_023248915.1. Classification (GTDB taxonomy): domain Bacteria; phylum Myxococcota; class Myxococcia; order Myxococcales; family Myxococcaceae; genus JAHFDQ01. The sequence goes on from JAHFDQ010000603.1 coordinate 2,288, forward strand.
GGTGCTGGTCGACACCTCGGTGTGGGTGGCGTTCTTCCGCCGGACGGACCTCCGGATTGCTGCCGCGCTGGAAGCGCTCCTCGACGACGGCGCCGTGGTGTTGGCTGCTCCCGTACGCGTGGAGTTGCTGTCTGGCGCATCGGCCCAGTCCCTCACCGCGATTCGGCGCGGCTTATCAGCGCTCCCGGTGTTCATGCCGACTCCCGACACCTGGAAGCTCCTGGACACGTGGACGGCGCGCGCAGTCAGGCGGGGCGAGCGGTTTGGCGCGATGGACCTCCTGATTGGAGCGCTCGCTGCCGAGCGCGGTGCGACCGTGTGGTCCCTCGACCGGGACTTCGCGCGGATGGCACGGCTTCGACTTGTGAAGCTCTTCGCCGTCCCCCGCGACCACTAGCCCGTTCGTGCGATACTTGGGGGTGCCATGCCCCGCCTGACCCGCGCCGAGTTCCTCGACCGCTTCGCCGGCAAGCGGCTCGACCTCGCCCGGGTCGCCAAGGCGCCCGAGGTCAAGCGCGCCTTCGCCGACGCTGGGGTCAAGCTCGACGTGGTCACCCAGAACGACCTCTACGGCCACGACGAGTTCATCGCCGGAGATCGCGAGCTGGACGCGCTCTTCCAAGAGCTGCGGAAGCTGAACCCCGCCGGAAAAGACGCGATGGAGATCGGCTCGGCAGGGGCTGCCACCAAGGCGGGCAACCTGATGCAGGCCTTGGAGGCCGTCAGCGAGAAGGACGCGCCGGCCCCCGCACCGCTGGCTCCGACCGACCGGCGGCTCGAGACCCTGAGGCTCGGCGGCAGCGTGGGCGCCGGTGGAGACAACCGCCCCGAGGACGTCCTCGCCGTCCAGCAGCGCCTGAGCAAGCTGGGCCTGCCCGTGGACGACGGCGGCGCGCTCGGCCCGAAGACGAAACGGTCGATTCTGCTCTTCGCCGGCATGGTGCTGGGCGCGGAAGAGCTCGACCAACTCAAGGTCGTCATTCGCCCCGGGGACAAGGTGCACCAGGCGCTCGCCCACCCCGACGCGCCCCAGTGGGTGAAGCTACCGGCGAGCGGGTCGGGCTTCGTCAACGCGGACACCGACCACCACGACTATGGCAGCAGCCACCTGGTGCGCGTCGTCGCCGACGTCGGCAGGAGCTACCAGGCCGACTACCTCTTGTGGCACCCGGGCGCGGCGCCCATCTCCACCAACGACGCGTCGCTGCGGGCGGGCGGGGTGACCAAGGACCACGAGTCGCACCAGAACGGC